>DASQLJ010000524.1:0-4344 GCA_035630095.1 Longimicrobium sp. | reverse complement strand
CTTTGGTCCGCGCCTAAGGGCCGGCGAGGACAGTTTGTGGTAATCCTAGCATTCGGGGTGCTAGGGACGGTTACCGGGGCTGGGTCTCTTCTGTCGTTCCTGCTCGGCGCTGCTGGCGGGTACGTGCCGACAATCGCGGACGACATGCGGCGGATCCGTCGGCGCATGCGTCAAGTCCAACTAACGGACGTGGAAGAGCTCCGTCGTGTTCCCGGCTTTGCACCCGGCGGCTTCGCCGTTGCACTCACCCATCCCGTCCGTTCGCCCACTCGTTCAACCTCTGCCGCATCCCGCCGCCGCGCGCATCGGCGGCGTGACAGGCTCGGAATTGCGCTCGTGGTGAGCGTCACTTTGTACTTGCTGCTGAATCTCGCGGTGTGGTGGGTGTTCCGAATCCCTAACTGAACGACCCATGCGCATTCCCAAGCGCTTGATCTCGCTCCTCGTAGCAATCCTGTTGACACTGCCGCATCTTGCCCGCGCGCAACAGATCCGCTCGCCGGTGCGCATCGACTCGCTGATCGGGGGAATCGTCCTGCACAAACCCGTTCGGTTCCAGCTAATTGATGTGCTAGCCAGAGACACTTCCGTCATAGCGCTGTTCAAGCCCGTACCGCGGACCGTCCCAGGGACAGCGGCCTACTATCGAAATCGACGTGACAGTGTGACGCTTGTGCTGAACCGGGCCAGCCAAGTCGCCGTCCTGCGCAACGTGCTGAAGCAAAAAGGGACAGATCGGCTCCGGCTCGTTCTCCACGATCCAAACCGGTCCGTGCTGCGGACGATTTACGAGCAGGGAGCCCGGTTCCTTCCCGCGTACCGGTTCCAGGACACAGTCGAGGTTACACTTAAAGACCTGCCTCAAGTATGTTCAGTGGTCACCAACATCGTCTACCAGAGCATTCACGACTTGCTCCGCGAGCGGCTGGAACAATCGGCCCGTACACAGGAGCCGGTTTCGGTCGACTCTCTTTTCGAGTTGCTACTCGCTGATCGGATCAGCGATTTCATTGCACAACTCGAAGGCGGTGAAGTGGTTGGGGAGTGCCTGCGCACGCTAGAGTTCTTGAAGTGGGTAAGAGGACGATCCGCCGACGGCTTCGCTGAAGGTGGCTATGAGATCGCGGGAGGCGTCCACGTTGCGCTGGATCGGATCGCGTTCACCCTTGCATCGACATTGATGGACTGGTCGGAGCGGGATTTTGAGATCGCTGCGATCGGCTACGGAGATAAAGTGCGTGTGAACAGTGACAGCGGAATTGCGGTAAACACGTTCAATACAGGCGTTCCGAACGTGATTCACGGCTCAATGGAGGTTTATCACGCGGCGTGCATGGGCGACCAACTGACTGGCAACACGCCGATCTTCATGCCTTCACCCATCGGCCATCGCGTGGGGAGCCGGGCTTGGAACAACTGCGAGTTGGGCGCCGTTCGTGCCTACGTCGCGGCGACGTACCTTGCGTCGAAGCTTCCACGTGAGAGGCTGCACGTCCGTTACGCAACCGCAGGAGTGAGTACGTCTTCCGACGACGATGCGCAGAATCGAAAGGTAGAAATAACGATCACGGTGCGGTCAGGACGCGAGCGTGATGCACCGCGGCGATCGGTACCCTGACGGGATATTCTCTCCTAACTTCACTCCAACTCCCGCATCAGCTCCTCGAGCGCCGCGCTCCCGGGGCACAGCTGCTGGTGCGGCAGGTCGTAGAGCGGCGCGGCGGCGGTGTGGTTGAGGGCGTGCATGTCCTCGGCGTCTTCCTCGATGTAGAGGAGGCCGGTGACCACCTCGCCGGCGGCCTGGTGGCGCTTGACGCGGGCGTAGGCGGCGTCGCGGTCGGTGGGGTCGTAGTCGTCGCCCAGCTTGCGGAAGCGCACCAGGCTGCCGTCGTGCATCGGCACGGTCAGCGCGTCGCCGGGCGGGTAGCTGGCGCGGATCTCGTGGGTGAGGGGGATGAAGTCGACCGGCGCGAGCTCGCGGTGGCGCGCGCGGGTGGAGGCGTAGCTCTTGGTCGACCCCTCGTGGTCGTTGAAGGTGACGCAGGGCGAGATCACGTCCACCAGCGCGAAGCCGCGGTGCTTCATCCCCGCCTTCAGGATGGGGACGAGCTGCTCCTTGTCGCCGCTGAAGGCGCGGGCGACGAAGGTGGCGCCCAGCGTCAGCGCCAGGAGCACGGGGTCGATCGGCTTCTGGCGGTTGGCCTCGCCGCGCTTCGCCTTCGTGCCCACGTCGGCCGAGGCGGAGAACTGCCCCTTGGTCAGCCCGTAGACGCCGTTGTTCTCCAGCACGTACAGCATGCTCACGTTGCGCCGGATCGCGTGGCAGAGCTGCCCCAGGCCGATGGAGAGCGAGTCCCCGTCGCCCGAGATCCCCACCACCTGCAGCGCGCGGTTCGCGGCCGCCACGCCGGTGGCCACCGCCGGCATCCGCCCGTGCACCGAGTTGAAGCCGTGCGCCTCCCTCAGGAAATACGCCGTGGTCTTGGACGAGCAGCCGATGCCGCTGAGCTTGGCCACGCGGTGCGGCTCCACGTCGAGCTCGAAGAAGGCCTGCACCAGCGCCGAGGTCACGCTGTCGTGCCCGCACCCGGCGCAGAGGGTGCTCATGGCGCCCTCGTAGTCGCGCCGGGTGAGGCCCAGCGCGTTGCGCTCCAGCCCCGGGTGGCGGACGGGCGGCTTGAGGATCGAGGTCATGCCGCCACCTCGACCGTCAGCGCGTGCACGCCCTCCATCACCCGCCGCGCGCTGAGCGGCACGCCGCCGTAGTCGCGGATCGAGGCGAGCCGGTCGCCCGCGATCCCCGTCTCCAGCTGCAGCAGCGAGCGAAGCTGGCCGTCGCGGTTCTGCTCCACCACGAAGACCCGCTCGTGGCGGCGGAGGAAGTCGGCCACCGGCGCGTCGAAGGGGAAGCCGCGGATGCGCATGTAGTCGAGCAGGGTCCCCTCCGCCGCCAGCCGGTCCACCGCCTCCAGCACCGCGCGGTGGCAGCCGCCCAGCGCCACGATCCCCGCCTCCGCGCCTTCGCGCAGGCGAATCTCGGGCGGCGGGACGGCGCGCGCGGCGGTCTCCAGCTTCCGGGTCAGCCGGTCGATCACCTCGGTGTACGCGTCCGCGTCTTCCGTGTACGCGGCGTGCGCGTCGTGCCCGGAGCCGCGGGTGAAGTAGGCGCCCCGCGGGTGCACGCCGGGGAGCGAGCGCGCCGCCACGCCGTCGCCGTCCACGTCCAGGTAGCGGCTGAAGCGCTGCATCGCCGCGAGCTGCTCGGCGGTCAGCACCTCGCCGCGGTCGGGGCGGTACGCGTCGTCCCACGCCAGCCGCGGCACCATCCAGTCGTTCATCCCGATGTCCAGGTCGCTGACCACGAAGACGGGCGTCTGGAAGCGCTCGGCCAGGTCGAACGCCTGCACGGCGAAATGGAAGCACTCCGCGGGGTCGCAGGGAAAGAGCGCGACGTGCTTGGTGTCGCCGTGGCTGGCGTAGGCGATGGCGAGGAGGTCGCCCTGCTGCGTGCGCGTGGGCATCCCCGTGGAGGGCCCGGTCCGCTGCACGTCGAAGAAGACGGCGGGGATCTCGGTGTAGTAGGCCAGCCCGATGAACTCGCCCATCAGGCTGATCCCCGGCCCCGCCGTGGGCGTGAAAGCGCGCGCCCCCGCCCACCCGGCGCCGATCACCACCCCCGCCGCCGCCAGCTCGTCCTCCGCCTGCACGATGCAGTAGCGCCGCTCGCCCGTCTCCGCGTCCACCCGGTAGCGCGCGCAGAAGCGGATGAACGCGTCCATCAGAGACGTCGCGGGGGTGATCGGGTACCAGGCGCCCACCGTGGCCCCGGCGTAGACGCAGCCGAGCGCGGCGGCGGTGTTGCCGTCCAGCAGCACGTGGCCGCGGGTGGCGTCCATCGCCTCCAGGCGGATCGGGAGCGGGCAGGCGAAGTGGGCGCGCGCATGGTCGAACCCCAGGTGGAGCGCCCTGAGATTGGCGTCCACCGCCTTCGGCTTCTTCGCGAACTCGTCGCGGATCGCGTCGCCGATCACCGCCAGGTCGATGTCGAGGAGCGCCGCCAGCGCGCCGGCGCAGGCGACGTTCTTCATCAGCGTGCGCTGGCGGTTGCCTTCGAACGCCTCGATGCACATCCGCCCCAGCGGCACGCCGACGAAGGTGACGTCGTCGCGCAGGAGCGCCTCGTCCAGCGGCCACGACGAGTCGTGCAGCAGCCAGCCCCCGCTCCTCACCTCGGCGATGTCGCGGGCGTAGGTGGCGGGGTTCATCGCCACCACCAGGTCGAAGTCGGGCGTGCGCGCGGTGTAGCCGTCGCGGTTCACCCGGATCTCGTACCAGGTGGGGAGC
>DASQLJ010000523.1:0-6267 GCA_035630095.1 Longimicrobium sp. | reverse complement strand
TGGACTACCTGCGCTTCAAGTCGATCCGGAGCAGGAGCCAGCTTACCGAGGACGATGCCGCGATGCTCGCCGAAGAGGTGAAGCAGGCGGCGTACGAGCGCGTACGGCACATATTCGAGCGGGGGTGACGTGCCCGGCGCGGACGCACCCATCGTCGTGGACACGAACATCCTTTTCTCGGCCCTTCTGCGCGCCGACACGCTCATCGCGCGAATCATCCTCCGCTCGGATCGCCGGTTCTTCATCTGCGAGAGCATCCTGATCGAGCTCTACAGGCACAAGGAGCGCATCCTGCGCTTTCTCGCGGTTGAGCGATGATGAGATCATCGTTCAGCTGCACGACCTTCTGCGGCGGATGCACGTCTACAAGGAAGATTCGTTCCCCTCATCCAGGTGGATCGGGCGGCCGAGCTTTGCCGTGAGGTCGATCCGGCCGACGCGCCCATAGTCGCGCTTGCCCTGACGCTCGACGCGTGGCTCTGGACAGGTGACCGGAAGCTTCGCTCAGCGCTGGAACGTCGCGGGTTCACCGCGTTCTTCGACCCTCCTCCGTCTCTGATCGCCCTGATCGAATGAGTGCCCCCATCACGCCCGCGCGAACGGCAGCGGTGGTGGAGCTGGGCCCGATCGACGCCTGCGGGGTGGCCGCGGGCGACCGGCTGGTGATGGAGAGGCCGGGCGGTGGCGGCTGGGGAGCGGCGTAGCGCGGGACGGCGCCGCCCACCCTTGTGGATCGCGCCCCTCCTGGCGAGCGTTAGACGAACATCACGAGGAGAGTTCCATGGGAGCCGAACCCGCATACAGGATCGACGTCCGCGAGGACGACGGATTCACGCTGGACGTCGCCGGGGGCGTCCTGGACCGGAAGCGCGTTTCCCGGTTCCTGGACTACCTCATCCTCGAGGCGGCGCGTGAACAGAGCGAGCTCACGCGCGAAGACGCGGCCGGGATCGCACAGGAGATCGACGACGCGATCTGGAATCAGGTCCGCGCCGACTACGAAGGGGCGTGAGTGGCGACCGCGGTCGTGGTCGACACGAACATCCTTTTCTCCGCGCTGTTGAAGGAGGACTCGCGTTTCCTGGAAGTCCTCCTCGACTCGCAGTACGAGTTCTACGCGTCGGAACTCCTCGTAACGGAGCTGTTCGCGCACAAGGAGCGGATCGTCCGCGCGTCGCGCCTGCCCGAGCCGCGCATCGTGAAGGTCCTGCATACGCTGCTGGAGCAGATCACCATCTACCGGGAACAGCAGGTGCCGAGGGAGCACAAGCGTGAGGCACTGCGCCTGTGCGTCGACGTCGACCCGGCGGATACGCCCCACGTCGCGCGCGCCCTGGCGCTGAATGCCCCCCTGTGGACGGGAGATCGGAAGCTGCGGCGCGGCCTGGAAGCGAAAGGCTTCACGCATTTTTTCGATCCGGGTGACGTCTGACCGACGCCCGATAGACCTGTTCGACCGACCCGCAGGACCACACCCCTCCCGATCGAGATCCTCCCTTGAGCACCACAGCTTCCCCGGCCGTTCCGATCAAAGACGACGCCCCGGACGATCGCCACCTCGAGCGCGGGCTGGGGCTGGGCGACGCGTCGATGCTGGTGATCGGGTCGATGATCGGGTCGGGGATCTTCCTCGTCTCGGCCGAGTCGACGCGGCTGGTGGGGGCGCCGGGGTGGCTGCTGGCGGCGTGGCTGCTGGCGGGGGTGATGACCATCACCGGCGCGCTGAGCTGCGCGGAGCTGGCGGCGCTCTGGCCGCGCGCCGGAGGGCAGTACGTGTTCCTGCGCGAGGCGTATGGGCCGGCGGTGGCGTTCCTGTTCGGCTGGGGCCTCTTCCTCGTCATCCAGACCGGCACCATCGCCGCCGTGGCGGTGGCGTTCGCCAACTTCCTGGGCGTTCTGGTGCCGTGGGTGTCGGGGTCGAGCTACCTGGTCGAGCCGATCGTGTTCGGGCGGTACGCGCTGAGCCTGTCCACGCAGCAGCTCGGCGCCATCGCCGTCATCCTGCTGCTGACGTTCACCAACACGCGCGGGCTGCGCGAGGGAAAGCTGATCCAGAACAGCTTCACCGTGGCCAAGACCGCCGCGCTGGCCGCGCTGATCGTGGCGGGGCTGGCGCTGGGGTGGAAGGCGGGGAGCGCGGCGCTCTCGTCGAGCTGGTGGAACCCGTGGGCCAACGGGTGGACGCCGCGGGGCGCGCAGGAGAACGTCGGCGCGGTGGGCGGCCTGGCGCTGGCGATGCTGCTGGGACGGGCGATGGTGGGGCCGCTCTTCGCGCAGAGCGCGTGGAACAACGTGACCTTCGCCGGCGGCGAGGTGCGCGACCCCGGCCGCAACCTGCCGCGCGCGCTGCTGATCGGCTGCGCCGTGGTCGTGGGCCTCTACCTCCTCGCCAACCTCGCCTACGTGGCGGTGCTGCCGCTGGCCGAGATCCGCGACGCGCCGGGGAAGCGCGTCGCCACCGCGATGATGCTGACGCTGTTCGGCACCGCCGGCGCGGCGGCGATGGCGGTCGCCATCCTGGTCTCCACCTTCGGCTGCAACAACGGGTTGATCCTTGCCGGCGCGCGCGTCTACTACGCCATGGCCCGCGACGGGCTGTTCTTCAGCCGGGTGGGCACGCTGAGCGCGCGGCGCGTGCCCACGGTGGCGCTGGTGGCGCAGGGCGTGTGGGCGTCGCTGCTCACCCTGCCGCGCACGGTGACCCGCGACGCGGCGGGCGCCGTGCAGTTCGGCAACGTCTACACGCAGCTCCTGGAGTACATCGTCTCGGTGGACCTGGTGTTCTACGCGCTGATGGTGGGCGCCGTGATCATCATGCGCCGGCGCCGGCCCGAGCTCGCGCGGCCGTATCGCACCTTCGGCTATCCACTGACGCCGCTGGTGTACATCGCGCTCGCCACCGTGCTGGTGATCGACCTGGCCATCCTGGCGCCGCAGACGTCGATCCCCGGATACCTGCTGGTGCTCACCGGCCTCCCCGCCTACCTGATCTGGCGCCGCCGCTTCACCGCCACGCCAGACGCGCAGCCCGCGCCCGCGAGCTGAGCGGAATCGAAACGACGAGCATCGATCGACGAAGCGCGCCGGGAGCCATCCTCCCGGCGCGCTTCGTTTTTCTTCCGACGTCGTCCATCGATCCCGCACGAAAGCGCTGCTTCGGGATTCGCGGATACGGTCCGGTCTACCTACCTCCCGCCGCCGGGTACTCCAGCTCCTCGCGCGTCCAGATCTCGCCGCCGCGGGCGACCAGCCGCACGCGGCGGAAGTTGCCGACGGAGGCGAGCGGGTCGGCGTCCAGCACCACAAGGTCGGCCAGCTTCCCCGGCTCCAGCGTGCCGATGTCGGCGCGGCCCATGGCGCGCGCGGCGGTGCGGGTAGACGCGACCAGCACCTCCATCGGCGTCATCCCCGCCTCCACCATCGCCTCCATCTCGCGATAGACCGACGCGCCGTGCAGCGTGAGCGGGTTCCCCGCGTCGGTGCCCATGGCGATGGGGATCCCGGCGTCGCGCACGCGCCGCAGGTTGGCGTACATCGTCTGCCGCTGCGTGGCCAGGCGCTGGCGGAAGGCGGCGAGGCGCGCCTCGGGGAGGGCGCCGGGGAGCGAGTCGGTGAGCGCCGCCTTGCGCCGCGTGTCGGGGTCCACGCACTGCATCGCCACCCCGGTGGGGTCCCAGCGGCGCCCGTACAGCATCAGGTAGCCGTCCGTCACCGTCAGCGTGGGGTTGTAGGTGGCGCCGGCCCGCTTCGCCAGCGCGATGAACTCGTCATCCACCGGCCTGTCGTCCACCGAGTGCACCAGCAGGCGGGCGCCGGCGCGCAGCGCGTCCTTGGCCTGCCACAGGTCGGTGGCGTGCACGATCAGGGGGATGTTGCCGCGGCGCGCCTCGGCCGCGGCGATGCGCAGCCGGGCCTGGAACGCGGCGGTGTCGGGCGAGGTCTGCTCGGCCAGGTACCACACCTTGATGGCGTCGCTGCGGTTGGCCACCATCATCCGCGCGCCGGCCAGCGTGGCCGAGTCGCTCCCCGTGAACACGAACTGGCGGGCGGCGGGCACGTTCACCCAGTGGTCGATGGTGCTCAGCAGCGGCCCGGCGGCGGCCACGTGCGGGGCGGCGTTGCTCGCCTCGGCGCGCGCGCGCAGCGCCCACGTCCACGGGTAGCCGCCCACGTCGAACGTCGCCGTCACCCCCGAGCACAGGTGGCTGCGGTAGAAGCGCTCGGGCTGCGCCTCCAGCGCGGCCACGGTGCTGTCGTAGGGAAAGCGCTGCCGCACGTCCAGCGCGTCGGGCCTGCCGTCGGCCCACCCCGTCTGCGAGTAGTGCACGTGCGCGTCCACCAGCCCGGGGACGATCCACCGGCCCCGCGCGTCGATCACCTCCACGTCGGGCTCGACCGGGCAGGCGCCCACGCACTCCACCTTGCCGCCGCGCATCACCACGGTCGCGTCGAGCAGCGGCGGGCGGCCGGTGCCGTCGATCACCGTCGCGTGCGTCAATGCGAACGCCGGCACCGGCGCGTCGCGCGGCGAGCCGAACGCGGTGCTCACCCCCACCTTCCAGTTCCCGTCGGGCTGCCGCACCATCACCCGTTCCGACACGCCGCGCTGGCTGCCGCCCTGCACCACGCGGTAGCGGTAGACGCCGTACACCACGCCCGGCGCCAGCGGCACCACCTCGAAGTGCGTGGCCATCAGCGTGTCGGGCCAGCTGTTGGGCCCGCTGGAGAACCCCTCGTAGCCGTACTGCGCGCCGCCGGGGCCCACGCGCGCCAGCCGCGGGCTCTGCAGGTAGTGGCGCAGGTACGCCGGGCGGTCGCGCCGGTGGATCGCCGCGATGTTGCCGCGGAAGAACGCCAGCGCCTGCGTGCTGTCGGCCGCGCGCTGGGCGGACGTGTAGCGCGTCTGCGCGTGCGCGCCGGCCGCGCCGGCGAGCAGCGCGGCGAGCGCGAGCGGGAGGATTCGCTTCATGGTGGCGCGGGAGGAGGGCTGGAGGGTCGATCGATCCGGAAACGTCGATGCGACACACTACCGCGGCGCCCGGCGCGCGGCAACGCGGAATTTCCGCATCGCCGACACCCGGGGCTTTCGGACGACGGGGGTCATGCGGAGCGGACGGCGCATCGACCCGATCCGCGTGAATCGTTGGTGACGAAGGAAAGAACAGGCGGCGATTCGCGCGGAGTCGACGAGCGAAATACCCCCGGCTGTTCTCCCGTTGTCGGCAACGCGAACGGTATCCGCCATAGATGGCGTAAAGCATGTGCCCCTGGTTATATTCCGGTGCGCGTCTTTCGTGACGCCTCGTTACGGAACGACGGCATCGGACCGCCAACTCTCAGCCGGAGGTGTTCCATGGCCAAGCTGACGCTCAAGCTCGACGACCTGAACGTGGACTCGTTCCAGACCGGCGACGAGCAGAGCCGGACGGGAACCGTGCGCGGCTTCGACACCGTCGAGACCGAATGGTGCACCGGGTACGGGCACCCGGGCTGCAACATCTCCAAGCGCCCCGAGTGCCAGACGCCCAACGACACCTGCTTTGGCACCTGCGGCTGCAGCAACGGCTGCGACGACACCTACAACTGCGCGTAGCACGCGGCACGATCGCGACGAAACGCGGCCCTGCCCGAGCTTCGGGTGGGGCCGCGGGCGTTCGTGCTCTCTCCCGGGTCTCGCACGGAGCCGGCAGTGAACCGCAGTGGCTTGTGCCAGCTCCGCAGGTTCCGCGTGCTCCGCAGGCTCTGCGTGATACGACCCTCCGGGCGGTTTGCGTGAGGGATTCGCGCCCGCAGGGCCGAGACGCCGGCGCGCCCGCGTCCGGCGCCGCGGAAACGAGCGAGGCCCTGGCGCGCCGGCGGCTCGGCGCCGTTGGCAACGGCGGTATCGTTGCCTACGGCGCGCGAAGCCCGGCCCGGAGCGCAGCGGAGGGACACGCCCCGACCCGGCTCTTCCGTTTCGGGCTCCGGCGCCGACCTTCAGGACTCCGGTATGAGAGAGGTCCCTTGCCGGATCCGGCATCGAGCAGATCGGATCGGTGGGGGCACGTCACCGCTGACTATCCCGGGCCGGTTGTGCCGGGCGCCGTCACCCGCGACCTTGTCGGGCGCCGCGGAGCGGAACGCGCCTTGCCGCGCACCCACCCGCGGCGGGACCGCAGGCAACCAACACGAGACGGAGAGCCGAACGTGGCCGAAGCAGGAATGACGACGACCCCCTCGGGGCTTCAGTACCGCGACGACGTGGTGGGCACCGGCGCCGAGGCGAAG
>DASQLJ010000522.1:0-8251 GCA_035630095.1 Longimicrobium sp. | reverse complement strand
TGCGGCCGCGGCGGCGGGTCATCGACACCGGCCCCTGCTCGCCGGGGTCGTGGTACGCGTCCACCACCAGGTCGTGGAAGCGCCGGTACGGCCCCGTCCGCCGCGGGTCGGAGACGGCGGTGAGGCTGACCACCGGCCGGTCGAGCGCGACGGCGATGTGTAGCGGCGCGCTGTCCAGCGCCAGCACCAGCTCCGACGCGTCGAGGATCGCAACCAGCCGCCGCAGCCCGCTGCCCAGCGCGGACACCGGCTGGTGGCGCGCCGCCGCGCGTATCTGCCGCTCGATCTCGCGCTCGCGCTCCGACGGGCCGCCGACGAGCACCGACGTAAGTCCGTGGCGTTCGTGCAGCGCGTCCACCACGGCGGCCCAGCGCTCGGGGATCCAGTCCTTGTCGGGGCTGCTGGTGGCGATGTTGATGGCGGCGTAGGGGCGGCCCACCTCCGCAACAAAGGTGCGCTGCCACTCGCGCTCGCCCTCCCACGGACCGATGCGCCACTCCACGGGCTCGGGGTCCACGCCGAGCCAGGCGAGGAACTCGAAGTACTGGTCCTGCACGTGCTGCGGCGCGTGCGGCGGGATGCGGCGGTTGGTGAACAGCCAGTTGAGGTCGCGCGCCCGTGCCCGGTCGAACCCCAGCTTCACCGGCGCGCTCGCCAGCGCCGTGACGATCCCCGCCTTGAACGCCACCTGCAGGTCCACGACCAGGTCGAATCCCCCGCGCCGCAGGGCGAGACTCGCCTCCACCAGTCCCCGCCATCCCCGCTCGACCGTGACGATCTGGTCCACGTTCGGGTGGTCGGAGACGAGCGTGGCGGGGAGCGGCTGGAGGAGCCAGGTGAGGTGCACCGACGGCGCGGCGCGCTTGAGCGCGTTGACCACCGGCAGCACGTGCACCGCGTCGCCCACGGCGCTCATCATCACGATGGCGACGCGGGCTCCGTCGAGGTCGATGGTGGGCACCGCGGGTCAGCCGATGGTCACGAACACGCGGCCCTCGTCGTCCACGCGGGTGTCGAAGCCGCGCAGAGGGATGCTGGCGGGGGGCGAGCACACCGCGCCGGTGCGGATGTCGAACTGCGCGCCGTGCCACTCGCAGGTGAGCTTGCCGTCTTCCACCTCGCCGCCGTCCAGCGGCAGCTCCTCGTGCGTGCAGAGGCCCTGCAGCGCGTAGATCTCGCCGTCCAAGTTGCACAGCACGATCTCTTCGCGGCCCACGGTGAAGCCGCGCGCCTCGCCCTCGGGCACCGCCGATATGCGCGTCACCTCGTACTCCGCCATCCGTCCGCCTTTCGCGTGGGTACCGTTCCGGGGCACAACTTCGGGAAGGATGATGCGCGTCGCAAGCGATCCGGCGGGATACAAGCTGGATCGGACGATTGGGATCGGGTGCTCATATGAGTCCCCAGTACCCAGTGTCGGGTGCCCAGGAACTGCGGGCCGCCGGTTCTGTCAGCCTCGACCTCTGGGGACTGGGGACTGGGGACTGGGGACTGGGGACTGGACGAAAGGCGGCGCGCCCGGCCTCTGGGGAGAGGCCGGGCGCGGGAGGGGGCGGGGCGGCGAGCGGGATGAGCCCGGAAGCGGTGGGAGGAGCGGGGGGATGGGCTCGCGCGGGGGCGCCGGGTGCGCTTACGCGAGCGGGAGGGTAAAGACGAAGGTGGCGCCGTGGCCGGGCGTGCTCTCGGCGTGGATCCGGCCGCCGTGCGCCTCGACGATGGCGCGCGCGATGGACAGGCCCAGGCCGGCGCCGTGGTGCCCCTCGGCGCCGCGGAAGAAGCGGTCGAACACGTGCGGGAGGACGTCGGCCGGGATGCCGGGGCCGGTGTCGCTCACGCTGACGCGCACCTGGTCCCCCGCGCGCTCGGCGGCGATGGTGACGCGGCCGCCCTCGGGCGTGTGCGCCAGCGCGTTGCCCAGGAGGTTGCCGAGCACCTGGTCGATGCGGGCGTCGTCCGCCAGCACGGGGCAGGGGACGGCGTCGATCACGGCCAGCGTGACCCCGCGCTGCTGCGCCACGAGGCGCTGCGAGTCGGCCGCGGCGCGGAGGATGGGGCCGAGCTCCACCGGCTGCGCGGCGACGGGGATGCCGCCGGCGTCCAGCCGCGACTGGTCGAGCAGGTCCATCACCATCCGCCGCATCTGCTCGGTGGAGGTCAGGATCGCGTCCAGCAGGCCGCGCTCGGGGAGGAGCGCCGGGTCCGACGGCCAGGCGCGCTGCAGCAGCTCGGCGGCGAGCGAGATCGAGTTGAGCGGGTTGCGGAGGTCGTGCGAGACCGCCGCCACCGCCTCGTCGCGCCAGCGCGGCGCCGGCTGGGCGGGCGCCGCCGTGGCGGAGTCGACCGCCGGGGCGGAGGCGGGCGGGGCCGGGTAGATCCACGTGCCGGTGCCGGAGGTTCCGCTCGCGGCCGGGGAGGCGCCGCGGAGCGGGATGGTGCGGCGGGGGCGGGCCAGGGTGGCGGCGTCGCGGCGGGGGGCGGCGGGGAGGCTACGGCGGGTGGCGCGCATTGGTCGGGCTTTCGCGGCGGGTCCGGGAACGGCGGGCGGCGGATCGTCGCCCCTCACGCGTTACACGTTGCGCTCGCGCCCTCAAGCACGTGCCGCGCGCCTCTCGCGCGCTATCAACCTCCTATCATCCTCCCCCTCACCTCCCTTATCCTGCAACCGTTTACAAGATATGGCCGTGTTTACGCGCAGTCAATATCATCATCGAAAAAATGCATGAACGGACGGCTGCAACGCCATCTGATACGCCGTCCGAGGGATGAACAACGCCTCCGCCTGACCGCGAACCGCATCCTTGAAGCCGCCGCGACCCTCCTCTTCCGATCCCCTGCGAGGTGAAGAAGGCGTATCTCAGAGAGTCGAAGCCGTCCGTCCGGGCGTGTCCCTCCGCTGCGCTCCGGGCCGGGCTTCGCGCGCCGTAGGCAACGATACCGCCGTTGCCAACGGCGCCGAGCCGCCGGCGCGCCATGGCCCCGCTCGCTCCCGAACCGTTGACGCGGGCGCGCCGGCGTCTCGGCCCTCCGGGCGCGAATCCCTCACGCAAACCGCGCGGTCGCGGAACGGAGTTCGTGGATCCGTATCGTCTGCGAGAGCCATGTCAGGCCGGAACCAGGACGATGCCCGGGAAAGCGACTCAGCCGTCCGGCGCGGGGCGGCCGGACGGCTGAGGGGAAGGACGATCGGGGACGGTCCGGTCTACCGGGCGACCACCGCGCGGAGCTCCGGGTCGGCGCCGGCCCAGAGGGCGGCGAGGGCGTTGCGCCAGGCGGCGGCGGTGCGCGGGTCGCCGCGAGTGGCGGCGATCTGGGCGCGCAGGCGCATCATCCCCAGCAGCGCGCCGGTTTCCAGGGGGTACTCGAGCACGTTGGGCGGCAGCGCTTCGAGGGCCACCAGCGTGCGGTCGAGCTCGGTGAGCGCCCCCGTGGTGTCGCCCAGCGCCAGCCGCAGCGCCGATTCGGGGAAGAGGAACGACAGGTCGCGGTCGCCCGGGCGGCGGGTGCCCAGCGCCTCGGCCATCGCGCCCAAGCGCGCCCGCACGCCGGCGGCGTCTCCGGCCGCCAGCATCTGCTGCATCTCCACGGCGTAGTCGGGCTCGGAGAGCGGGGCCCGGTCACGGGCGCCGTACGCGCGCGAGAGCCGGCGCGCGCCGTTCAGCAGCGCCGTCCGCGCCGACTGGCGCTTCGCCGGGTCGCCGATCCAGGCGGCCACCAGCCGCTCGGTGCGCGCCTCGGCCTGCTGCTCTTCGGGGATCATCCCCAGCGTGGCGTACACCAGCGCCTCGGACCCGGCCTCGGTGGCGGCCACGGGGACCTCGGCCAGGCGCCCCTGCGGCGTGTACGGCTGGAGCTCGGGGGCGGCGGCGCGCATCAGCTCCACGGCCCGCTTCGCGCGGCCGGTGAGCACCGCCAGCGGCGCCAGGTCGCGCGCGTCGGCGGGGCCGGGCCGCGGCCACTGCGCCAGCACCGAGTCGGCGGTGGCGCGGGCGCGCGCGAAGTCGCCCATGCGCAGGTGCAGCCGTGTCTGCGCGATCCCCAGGCGCAGGCGCTGCGCGGGCTCGGTGGCCAGCGCCCGCGCCCGGGCCGTTTCGCTGAAGGCGCTGGGCTCTCCCTGCCGCACCTGGCGGATGCGGCCCAGCGCCTCGAGCCCGCGCGCCAGCCCCTCGTGCGAGTCGGGGCTCTCGGGGAAGGCGCGGACCCACTCGCGCAGCACGTCGGCCAGGATGGCGCCGTTGCGGGTGCCCGCGGCGATGCGGGTCGCCGGGATGGTCTCCTTCTTCAGCGCCGCCACGTCTTCGATGCGCCACGGGACGAACGCGAGGGTGTCGGCCGCGAGCGACACGTAGGCGGCGAACCACAGGGTGTCGCCCCCCGGCTGCGGAAGGAACCCCTGCCGCAGCTTGCGGGCGTCGGTCTGCAGCCGCTGCTGGAGCCGCTCGAACCCCGCGCCGCGGAACGCCTGCAGCGCCGAGGGCACGGTGCGCAGCGCGCGGCTGTACGCCTGCACGGCCACGTGGTAGCTGCTGCGGAAGCGCCACCCCGACGGGCTGGCCGGGTCGCGCAGCACCATGCGGTCCAGCGTCTGGCACTCGCCCAGGCCGTACCACGCCGCGAAGTCGGTGGAGTCGCGCGCCAGCATGGCGTCGTACTGGCGGCAGGCGTCGGTGTAGCGCTCCTCGCCCAGCGCGAGCAGCCCCCGCGCCAGCGCCCGCTCGCGCGGAGACAGGCGCGCCGAGTCGGCGAGGGCGGTCCCGGCGTCGTCGAGCCATTCGCGCGCCTCGGTCTGGCCGCTCCACGACATGGCCTGCGCCAGCCAGAAGTGCGCGGCCGCGTAGCCGGGGTCCACCGCCACGGCGCGGGCCAGCTCGGTTCGCGCGCGCGAAAGGTCCCACCGTGCCATGGCCACGCGCCCGCTCTGGTACGCCTGCCACGCCGCCAGCGAGGTGGTGCCCGGCACGTCGTCGCCCCCGCCGGCGCGGCCCAGGAGCGAGCTGGCCAGCTCGCCCATCCGGTGCGTCACGCCGTTCAGGTCGCGGCCCACCCGCACGGTGCGCTCGGCCAGCGCCCGGCCGCCGTCGGTGTCGTAGAGCGCGGCGCGCACGGCCATGCTGTCGCCCAGCGGCGTGAGCTCGCCCCACACCAGCCGCCCCGCGCCCGCGTCCTTGGCGATGCGGCGCGCCTCCACCAGGGTGGCGGGCGGCCCGCGGCGCGCCATCAGGTCGCGGGCGCGCTGCGCGTCCACCAGCCGCACGTCGGTCCAGCGCGACAGGGCGTCGTGCAGCAGCAGCTCGGCCTGGTCGGGCGAAAGCGCGCCGGCGACGGCGCCGCTGCGCTGCGCCAGCGGCAGCACGATGTAGGTGGACGCATCGAGCCCCGAGGCCCCCGGGCGCCAGAGCGCGACCGCCAGCGCGATGACCGCCAGCAGCGCCGCCACCGCCGCCCCGATCCGCACCCGCGGCGACGCCCACCGGGACGACTCCGTCCTCTCCTCCACGACGGAAGGCTCCGGCGCGGGCGCCGTTCGCGGCGCCTCGACCAGCGCGGCGGGGCTGCGCTCCGGCGGCGCGTCGGCCACGGCGGCCGTGCCGAACCCCGGCGCGGCGGCGACCGCCGTGCCCGACGACGTCGTGGACGTCGTGGAATTCGCGGTGGCGGAGGTGGCGGACGGTCCCGAGCCGGCGGGCGCCGGGGTGGG
Source organism: Longimicrobium sp. (assembly GCA_035630095.1). Taxonomy (GTDB): domain Bacteria; phylum Gemmatimonadota; class Gemmatimonadetes; order Longimicrobiales; family Longimicrobiaceae; genus Longimicrobium. The sequence goes on along the minus strand of DASQLJ010000522.1, from coordinate 2,556 downwards.
CGAGTCCGCCGGCGCGGGCGCGGGGCGCGGCGCCTCGCGGAGGCGGCGGGCCATGGCGTCGATCTCGGCGTCGGGCTCGGCGCCCAGCTCCTCGCGCACCAGGCCGGCGTGCACCGAGGCGTGGCGCACGGCCGCCGCGCGCTCGCCGCCGGCCTCCAGCGCCTGCATCACCCGCAGCGCCACCCGCGAGCTGAACGGGTCCTCCTTGGCGAGGCGCTTCCACCACTCCGCCGCGCGCAGCGGCTGGCCCATCGCCTCGGCGCTCTCGGCCAGCGCCTCGAGCGCGCGCCCGTGCGCGCGGGAAAGGCGGTCGCGCTCCTGCTCGGCCCAGCGCTCGAAGTCGGGGGCCTCGCTCACGTAGAAGCCGTCCAGGAAGGGCCCGGCGTAGAGGGCCACGGCGCGCTCGGGGTCGTCGGCGTCGAGCGCGGCCTGGAACTGGGCCACGTCGCTCCCCACCACGGCCGGGTCCAGCGAGATCTCGTCGCCGGCGGCCACGATGGCGTCGTCGCCCAGCGTCTTGCGCAGGATGTAGAGCGATTCGCTGAGCAGGTGGCGCGCGGCGTCGCCCGGGTGGTCGGGCCAGAGGTAGCCGATCACCCGCTCGCGCCCCAGCATGCGCCCCCGCGCCGCGGCGAGCACCGCCAGCAGCGCCATGCGGCGCCGGTGCACGGCCCGCCCCGACACCGGCACGCCGTCGCGCTCCAGCGCGGCGCAGCCCAGGAGCTTGAGAAAAAACACGAGTTTGCGTGGGGGTGATAGCCCGGCGAAACCAGGTTGATCGCGGTGCCGCATACTGGGGGAGGCGCCGGGAGCACGCAAGCCCCGCTCCGGCCACCGCGGGGAGCCCCGACGGGTGGTTGGCGACGCAGAATATGGAATTCCGGCTTCGCCACGGCCCCTAGCGTGTGGCCCGGAGGGCGATTGTTACCGAAAGAGGATGCAGATGCGCCCGGCTTCCTTGTTCCTGCACCAAACCGATGTAGTTTGCCGCTGGGGGATGCCCCCCGCTTCTCCCAGCGAGCCGCTCGTGCCGCCCCAGGCACCCGCCACCCGGGTGCTCCCTTCCGGACCCGTCCGGATATTTTTCCATCCTCTTCATGATGCACGGAGGACAGCATGAACGGCATTCGCTGGAACCCCGCCCGCGGGCCGCACGCGCCCGACCACCCGAGGAGACCGATGCTACCAGGAAGACGCGCCGCCCTGCGCGCGATGGCGCTGTGCTGGGCCGCCGGCCTGCCCACGCTGGCCGCCGCCCAGGCGAGCTGCCCCCCCGACAGCCTGCCGCCCGTGGTTCCCGCGGGGCTGCTGAGCCCCGGCACCGACTGGACGCAGATGGCGGCGTTCTTCAGCCAGCAGAACATCCGCTTCGTGCACACCACCGCCGCGCAGACGGTGATCCCGTGCCGGAGGAAGGGCGGGGGATACTGTGCCCCGATGGTGGGGCAGGTGCTTTCCGAGCAGCGCACGTTCTGCCTGAGCAGGGCGATGGCGGGCGACGGCCAGCTCCGCTTCAGCGGGGCGGTGGTGCGCGTGTCGGGCGACGACCCGTCGCAGGTCCACCTCGGCTTCGGCGGGCAGAACGCGACCGATTCGGTGTACCTGCTGGTGCGGGCGAACCAGTCGATCACGATGTTCCGCGGGAAGAACGACAAGGTGATGGTGATCCGCCAGAACGTTCCGCAGGACTCGGGGTGGCTGTTCGCCTTCCACGACGACTCGGTGTTCACCTCGCCCCAGGCCGAGTGGCGCGGCGAAGGCTCGCGCACGAGCATGCTGCGGCCGCGGGCGCGCCCGCCGGTGCGCGGCGGCGGCCCCACCGACCTGTTCGGGGCGGACGAGGGCGAGGCGGCGCAGGGCGGCACCTCGTTCGCCTGGATGGCGTGCGCGTCGGGGTGCTGCCAGTTCCACGGCCTCCCCGCCGGGGGCGGCGACGACGATGACGACGACGTCGACCATCCCCAGGGCCCCCCGAAGCACCGTCCCCCCCACCGCCCGCGGATGCACGTGCAGAAGGACGGCGGCCCGCGCTGATCGGGGCGCGCACCGACGCGTGAGGGATGCGCGCCCGGAGGGCCGGGAACGCGGCGGCGGGGCAGTTTCCGCCGCCGTGGGCCCGGCGCCGTTGGGTACGGCGGTATCGTGCCCTACGGCGCGCGCAGCCCGGCCCGGAGCGCAGCGGAGGGACACGCCCGAACGGCGGTACGGAAGTTCTGGTGCTGAGTCTTACGTAAGGAAGTCCCGAGTGCTGACTGCTGGTCTGAGCGTCCTGGATGTGAGGCAGAGATGGATGGGCGCTCGTCTTCGACCGTCGGCCGTGCGCCGGGGTCGCCTGGTGGCATGATGCAACCGTTTCACCATCACCCGAAGCCACGACCGTGAGCCGCAGGATCCTGATCGTCGACGACGAGGCCGCCGCGCTGATGGCGCTGGAGTTCCACTTCCGCCGCGACGGGTGGGAGGTGCGCGCCGCCTCCAGCGCCGAGCAGGCGCTGGGCGCCGTGCACGACTTCCGCCCCGACCTGGTGCTGACCGACGTGCACATGGGCGGGATGA
>DASQLJ010000521.1:0-3330 GCA_035630095.1 Longimicrobium sp. | reverse complement strand
CGGGCGTGTCCCTCCGCTGCGCTCCGGGCCGGGCTTCGCGCGCCGTAGGCAACGATACCGCCGTTGCCAACGGCGCCGAGCCGCCGGCGCGCCATGGCCGCGCTCGTTTCCACGGTCGACAGTGGCGGCGCGCCGGCGTCTCGGCCCTCCGGGCGCGAATCCCTCACGCAAACCGCGCGCGGACCGGAATTCGTGCGATCCGTATCAGTCCGCCGCCGGCGGATCCGGGGCCGTGGGCTCGACCACGTAGATGCCCGCGGCCGTGAGGGTGACGGTGAAGAGCGCATCGAAGCCCTCCGCCCAGCGCGGCTCCTCCAGCTTCTTGTAGGTGCCCAGGATCCCGGGGATCGGCACGACCGCCTTGCCGCTCCGGTTGCGGTTGCGCGCGATCGCCTCGCTCGGCGTGGCGCGGAAGAAGTAGCCGATCACGACGAACCCCGCCGCGCGCGCCGGCTCGACGTACCGCGCCCGCTCGGCCGCGAGCACGTTGGTGTTGTCCACCACGAACGGCTGCTTCGCGGCGATGCAGGCGTCCAGCAGCAGGCTCTCGCGGCGCCGCGTGCGGAGCATGTCCATGTTGATGCGCACGTGCGTCTCGAAGAAGCGCTCGCGATAGAACGTGCTCTTCCCCGCCGCCTGCACGCCGGTGAAGATCACCGCTTCCGGCCGCCACGTTTCCTTCCGCCGCTCCATCGTCATCCCCGCTCCGCAGAATCCAGCCTCATCCGCATCTCCTTGATCCCCATCGACCAGCCTGCCCCTCGCCCCGTCCCACACCCACTCGTCCGGCCGTCGTGGAGATCACTGACTGCAAGATAACAAGCGCTTAGTCGATCCGTTGGAAAGCTCCCCAGTCGCTTGGCGGCCAATGCGCGGGGGGAATGCGCGAGTCAGGCCGCAGTGTGTGAGAATTCATACGTAATGTCTAATTAGGCGCTATCATAACTACCATCAGGTGATCAAGCTTCTCCCAAATATCGTTCGAACGACCATGGAGACCAGCCGTTTGTCTACGCCTGGACGTTTTACTTACATGTCTGGAAAGGGTTATGCCGCTGCCTTCACGTACCACTACGGTAGGAGTGCCGGCACTTCATCTTCTCTTTCCCGGGAGGTTCGGAATGGCGACCAATCCAGACGACGTGGATCGCGACTGCACGCGCAGGCTGTGCGTGGAGTGCATCGAGGAGGCGTGCAAGCCCTGTGGCGGAGAGCGGCCGCAGATCGGCGAGTACCGGCTCTCGGGGCCGCAGGTGGAACCGGGCGCGAGCTACTGGAACTACTGCCCGGTGCCGTGCCCGGTGTCGATCGACGAGCTGCTCGCGGTGACGGAGGACACGTCGAGCCCGCACTTCTTCCAGCCCTACCCCACCGACCCCGCGGTGGTGCAGTCGGAGTTCTCGGAGCTGGTGGAGCTGGAGCGGCTGCGCTTCGACCCCGCGCGGCTGGCCAGCACGCAGCCGTGCCGCCAGCGCTGCCCGCTCAGCGTGTTCCTGCAGCTTCGCCCGGTGCCGCTGGGGGCCACCGTCGCCGCCCGCGACGGCTTCCCCGTGGTCCTCAACGGCGCCGAGCTGGCGCGCTACTTCGAGAACGAGACGCCGGGGCTGGCCCACCGGCAGGCGCTCAACTACCTGATCCGCGAGACCAACTGGTCGCCGCCGCGGCAGGCACTGGTGTGGGCCGCGCTCGACGTGGCCATCTACAGCGCCCTGTCGGCGGCGTGGTACTACAAGTGGCTGAGCGGGCGGGCCAACACCTCGCGCCGCGAGCGCCCGTGGGAGTTCGCCGTGGCCAACGACTGCCGGCTGAACGTGCTGTACGACCGCCCGGTGAACGGGCTGGGGTACGACAGCGTGGACGACCTGTACAGCTACGCCAACGCGAGCCTGGAGCGCAACGGCCGCCGGGCGGACTTCTATCCGCCGGCGGGGTTCCCGTACATCAACAGCTCGCCGGGCACGCCGCGCCACCCCGCCTACCCCTCGGGGCACAGCACCTACTCGGGCGCCGCCAGCGAGATCCTCAGCTTCTTCTTCCCCGACTACCGCGCCGACCTGGACCGGCTGGCCGACAACATCGGCATCGCGCGGCTGTGGGCGGGGGTGCACTGGCGGTCGGACCACGTGGCGGGGAACAGGCTGGGCCGCACCGTGGCCTGCCTGATCATCGACAAGCTGCGGCACAGCGGCATCCCGCTCGTTCCGCCGCCGGCCGGGTGCAGCGACATCCCGCCGAAGATCGAGGAGCTGAAGGAACAGGCCGAGATCCTCAAGCACGAGTGCGGGCAGGCACGCCCCGGCGCCGTGCCCGGGAACCGCTGCCGCGTGGTGAACCCGTGCCCGGTCCTGGCCCCCGCGCCGACCCCGGCCGGCGAGGTCGAGTCGGACACGCAGGGCCGCTCGTTCGTCGGCTAGCAAACGCCAACCCCCGCCGGCCGCGCGCCGGCGGGTCGTCCCCGGTGCCCCGGGCGCGCACGCGCCCGGGGCACCGCTCGATTCCGGCCGCATGAAACGAAAACGTCCATAGTTGACGTTGCAGCAACCATCAATACATTCTCGCTGTGAAGTTCGAGGCACCCTGCCGGGTAGAGGATTCGACACCATGGCTACGTTCGTCTCCCTCATCGACATAACGCGTGACCCAGCCGAATTTTTGGCCCGCGTAGAGAACGACGGTGAGCACTTCGTCATCATGCAGGGTGACGTTGCCCTTGCGGAGCTTCGGCCGGTTGCCGCCCGCTGCGTACGGTTGAGCGAGATGGCCGAAATGCTTGCATCGCTGCCTCGACTGGAGGCCGGGGATGCGGAGGCGTTCGCCCGCGAGGTGGAGGCCGCGCGGCGAGAGCTCGATGCCATTCCCCTCGACGATCCGTGGCGGCCACCGCCCCGGTGATCCTCTGCCCAACCAGACCCCCGCCGGTCTTCCCCCCGAATCCGTTTCCCCCTCGCGCCCGTAGACCGGTAGGCGAGCGCGGCCGCCGCCGCCGCTGCTTGCTCGGGCCCGCGCCGGTCCTGATATTGCGAAGCTCCGCCGCGGCTGAAAAAACCGGAACGGACCCGACATGTTCAACTCGCTTCGCAAGCTCCTGCGCCCCACGCTGCGGCAGCAGCTGGAGGACGGCGTGCGGCAGGCGCTGCGCCGCTACGCGGACCGCCGCACCGCGCCCGACCTGCGCGTGTACGTATCCACCGACCTGGTGCCCGAGGGGATGAGCGCCGGGATGTTCGCGCGCGACGAGGCCGACCACCTGCGCCGCTTCAGCGCGCAGTGGGCGCAGGACAACGGCATCGCGCGCGCCGGCATCCGCGTGGAGGTGATCCTGCTCGACAC
>DASQLJ010000520.1:0-12066 GCA_035630095.1 Longimicrobium sp. | reverse complement strand
TGATCTGGCCGCCCAGCGTGCGCGGGATCCTGGTGACCGAGGGGGTGCGCGGCGAGGGCGGGGTGCTGAAGAACCGCGACGGCCGGCGCTTCATGTTCGACGACATCCCCGAGAACTACCGCGCGCAGACGGCGGATTCGGACGAGGAGGGGTGGCGCTACACGCAGGGCGACAAGAGCGCCCGCCGCCCCCCCGAGCTGCTCACCCGCGACCACGTGGCGCGCTGCATCGTGCGCGAGGTGCGCGAGGGGCGCGGGAGCCCGCACGGCGGCGTCTTCCTCGACATTGCGTGGATCAAGGAGAAGGTGCCCGACGCCGAGGAGCGCATCAAGAAGAAGCTCCCGTCGATGTACCACCAGTTCAAGCAGCTCGCCGACATCGACATCACCCGCGAGGCGATGGAGATCGGGCCGACGACGCACTACATCATGGGCGGGATCCGCGTGGACGGCGACACGCAGATGTCCACCGTCCCCGGGCTGTTCGCCTGCGGCGAGTGCGCGGCCGGGCTGCACGGGGCGAACCGCCTGGGCGGCAACTCGCTCAGCGACCTGCTGGTCTTCGGCCAGCGCGCCGGGCGGTACGCGGCCGAGTTCGCGGCGGGCCACGGCGAGACGGCGGTGGACGAGGCGCAGGTGGACGCCGCCGCGCGTGCCGCCCTGGCCCCGTTCGACCGCCAGGGCACCGGCGAGGGCGCCTACCAGGTGCAGCACGCGCTGCAGGACAGCATGCAGGACCTGGCGGGCATCGTCCGCAACGAGGGCGACCTGCGCGCCGGGCTGGCGAAGGTGCAGGCGCTCGGCGACCGGGCGAAGACCGTGGGCGTCGTGGGCAACCGCGAGTACAACCCCGGCTGGCACACCGCGCTCGATCTTCCGAACCTCCTGACGGTGAGCGAGGCGATCATCCGCAGCGCGCTCGACCGCAAGGAAAGCCGCGGCGGCCACTTCCGCGAGGACTACCCGGACAAGGACCCCGCCGCGGCGAAGTTCAACGTGGCCGTGCGCAAGGCGCCCGACGGGTCGATGGAGCTGGAGCGCGTCCCCGTCCGCGAGATGCCGGAAGAGCTGAAGGCGGTGGTGAAGGAGATGGAGTGAAACCCGGCCCAAGGTGGCTTCGTCGGTCGGGGGCGGCATTGGTGCTACTTGGCGCGTGCACCCAACGCGACACCGAAACCGCTACGGTACGACCCGCTTGCGCGCGCAATCGTGCACGGGCCGTGCAGGTGCAAATATCAACTCCTGGGCAGGAACATCCGCACTTCGCACTGTGGGTGTCTCACCCCCTTGGCGAGGTAGCGGGCAATTCGCTGACGATCAACGGGCCAGGTGATCACCTGGCAGTTCCGCGGATGTGCGACGTAACCGGGTGCTTCGCACCACGTCTGACCATAGCGACATTCGGTGCGCTGCGTGAGGATTCGTCCATGTCCATTCGCCTGGATGCCAGACCGCTTTACAGAAAGTGGTACAAGTGGGCCGGTGTGGCACGTTGGAACGGCGGCGAGCAGGTCTGTGATTCGATTTGGATGAACGCATCACGGGAGGTCGGATGAGCATCACCACCGAGAGCGTGAACCCCGGCACCGTCGCCACCGGCGACTCGTTCGCCGCGACGCAGACGGCGCAGGACGCGAAAGCGGGGCGGAGCACGCGCGTCTTCCGCATCTGGCGCGGCGACGCGGCCGGCGGCGACTTCCGCGACTACGAGACCGAGGTGGTGGAGGGAATGGTGGTGCTCGACGCCGTGCACCGCATCCAGGCCGAGTCGGCCCCCGACCTGGCCGTGCGCTGGAACTGCAAGGCGGGGAAGTGCGGCTCGTGCAGCGCCGAGATCAACGGCAAGCCGCGGCTGATGTGCATGACGCGCCTCAACCAGCTCCCCGAGGACGCGCCGGTCACGGTGACGCCGATGAAGGCGTTCCCCGTGCTGCGCGACCTGGTGACCGACGTCTCGTGGAACTACGAGGTGCACAAGACCATCCAGCCGTTCACGCCGCGCGCGCCCGACGCGGCGGACGGCACCTGGCGGATGTCGCAAGCCGAGGTCGACCGGCCGCAGGAGTTCCGCAAGTGCATCGAGTGCTTCCTCTGCCAGGACGTTTGCCACGTGCTGCGCAGCCACGGCAAGCACGACCGCTTCATGGGCCCCGCCTTCCTGGTGCGCGCCGCGACCTACGAGATGCACCCGCTGGACACCGCCGACCGCACGAGGTACCTGAAGGACGAGGGCGGGATCGGGCTCTGCAACATCACCAAGTGCTGCACCGAGGTCTGCCCCGAGGGGATCCGCATCACCGACAACGCCATCATCCCGCTCAAGGAGCGGGTGGTGGACCGCCACTACGACCCGATCAAGAAGCTCGTCCAGCTCGTTTTCAAGGGGAGGAAGGGATGATCCGAGTGGTGCACCTGTTCGACCTGAAGCGCGGCGTCGACGAAGCCAGCTTCATCGAGTGGCTCGACGCCAAGCTCGACGTGGCGGCGCGGCAGTTCGGCTGCGTGGACCGCAAGACCTGGAAGCTGCTGGACGGCTTCACCGGCAGCTACCTGATGCCGCACGAGGTGCGCGACCGCCCGCGCTTCGTGAACGAGGCGTACTGGACCGACCTGGACGGCCCGCGCCAGCTGCGCGAGTGGCTGCTGAAGACGATCGAGGGCCGTGCCGTGCACGACCGCTGGTTCAGCTCCATCGAGAACCACACCGTGCTGCGCTACATCGAGGGCTGGGGCCGCCGCCACCAGCCGGACGAGTAGGCCCCACGTCCTTACCGGGTCAGCCATGACGAGCGGATCGGAGCCAGCGGACGGATGTCGCTGGCTCCGATCGTTGATCCCCCGTCCCTTCCCTTTCGCCCCACGTCGCCGAAAGCGGCCGCCGCGACACGCGCTCGCACCTCGGGGCGCCGGCACATCCGCGACGCGCCCCCCTCCGACGACCGCCCGGCGGCGTGCGGTGAAGCAGGTTGGCGAACCTCTCCCGAAGCACCTGCCGCAAACGTCTGCGGTGTATTAGAATAGGCTGCCCCGTCCCGCGGCACCGCGTGCGACGGCGTGTTACCGCAGCTCCCCCCGCAGTCGCTCTGGAGGTCCCCTCATGCGCTTTCCCGTGGTGCTCGCGCTCGCCGTGCCGCTGGTCATCATCGGCGGCGGGCTTGGCGCGTACAGCCTGAGCCGGCCCGTCGCCTCGCAGACCCGCACCTTCTACATCGCCGCCGACGAGGTCGCGTACCCCGCGCCCGCCGCCGCGTCGGCCGGCACGGGCGGGGGGCCGGCGGAGTACCGCACGGCCGTGTACCGGGAGTACACCGACAGCACCTTCACCACGGTCAAGGAGCGGCCGGCGCAGTGGAAGCACCTGGCCTTCCTGGGCCCGCTGATCCGCGCGGGGGTGGGCGACACCATCCGCGTGGTCTTCCGCAACCGGGTGAGCTTCCCCGCCAACGTGCACCCCGACGGCGTGCTGCAGCACCACGACGCGCCCGCCGCGGCCACCCTGGGCCCCAACACCCTGGGCGCCGACCTGGACGACACGCCGGTGCCGCCGGGCGGGAGCCGCGTGTACACCTGGTCGGTGCCGTCCGCGGCGGGGCCGGGGCCCGAGGACCTGGGCTCGGTGCTCTGGCTCTACCACTCGCGCACCGGGGCCGCCAACGGCGTGGAGGCGGCGCTGATCGGCCCGATGATCGTGTACAAGCGCGGCGCGCTGGCCGGCGAGCCGCGGCCGCGCTGACGGCGGCCGGGTGACGCGCGATCCATCCGTCGCCCCCAGGGACGCGGGGGACGGCGCAGGCGGCGATCCCCCGCGGCTGTTCGTCTACGGCACGCTGCGGCGCGGGCAGCAGAACCCGATGGCCGCGCTGCTGCACCGGCACTCGCGCCACCTGGGCCGCGGCACCGTCTGCGCCCGGCTCTACGCGGTGGGCGGCTACACGGCGATGGGCCCGGGCGAGTCGCCCGACGAGTGCGTGCGGGGCGACGTGTTCGAGCTGGACGCGGAGGCGGCGGAGCGGGTGCTCGCCGCGCTGGACGCGTACGAGGGCGACGGATACGTGCGGCGGACGATGGAGGTGGCGATGGAGGATGAAACCCGCGTCCGGTCGCTCGCGTATCTGTACGCCGCAAGCGTGGCGGGGCTGCCGCGGGTGGCGCAGGGAGAGTGAAAAGGCCCCGCCACACGGCGCTTGCGGGGGCGCGGCGCGGGCTGGCGTCGTCCCCGAAACGCGGCTAAACTTGTTCGGCGACGTCTGTTTGGCGTCGGCCCGAACCCACCGCAGTTCCCCGAAATCGCGAGGACCCCCCGATGGCTGCTCCAATGACCCGTCGAACCTTTGCCGTGATCGCCGCCGGCGCGCTGGTGGCATCCTTCGCCGTTCCCGCCGACGCGCAGCTCGGCGGGCTCGGGCGCGCCGTGGGCCGCGCGGCCGGCCGGCTGAACGTGGACGCCGTGCTCCGCGGCGACCCGCCGATCACCACCAGCCTCCCCGACGCGCGCTGGGCGGTGGACTCGCTCGACAACTTCACCCCGCGCGACGCCAGGCGCAGCATGCTGCAGCTCCAGCGCACCCCCAACGGCGGGTTCGTGCTGCAGCCGGGGTACTACGAGATGCACGTCCAGAGCTACTGCCTGAAGGCCGGCACGCACGGCCCCGGCGGCGGCGACGGCTACATCTTCGCGCCCACCAAGGGCCCGGCCGAGGACGCGGTGATCACCATCCTGCGCAACTCGGTGAACCACCCCGAGATCCACCAGCACGACGTGCAGACGCTGCTCTGGGCGATCATCGCGCGCGCGAAGTTCGAGGACCTGTCGGCGCAGCACAAGGCGACCGCCTCGCGGCTGCTGACCCCGCGCCAGCTCGCCTCGCTGAACCGCACCGCGCTCGACTTCGTCCCCGGCCCCGCGCTCGACGCCGCCACCGAGCGCGTCCCGCCGCTGATCCGGCAGGTGATCCAGGCCGAGGCGCAGCTCCGCCAGATGCTGACCAACCCGGGCACCTCGTTCGACCAGCTCGAGCGGGTGGCCGTGCTGGCCGGGATGGCGCCGATGGGCGAGGGGAGCCGCGCGGTGCCCAGCGGCCGCTGGAGCCTGCACCCCGACGGCTACTACGTGCGCTACATCCCGCAGGGCTACAGCCACACCGTCACCCAGATCTGGGTGCCGCAGGGGAGCCCGGCGGTGGGCAAGGAGTACGATCCGGCCACGCACGTCGCCGTGCCGGGCAACACCGCGCGGCAGCGGCTGGTGCAGTCGGGCCGGGCGCACCAGCAGAGCTGAGCGTAGACGCTGGTAGGTGACGGTTGGCAGTAGACGAATGAGATGCGCGCCGGGCCCGTCGGGTCCGGCGCGCTTTTTCGTTTCGCGTTGAACTACTTCGCTTTGGGCGTGTTCGGCGCTGGGGCGCCGAACCGGGCTGCGCGCTGCGTAGGGCACGATACGACCGTGCCCAACGCAGCCGGGCCGCCGCCGCCACGATACAGCCGTGGCGGCGCCGTCCCGGCCCTCCGGGCGCGCATCCCTCACGCACCGGCGCGCTTACACCCTTCCATCGATGCACCGGAAGCACGAACGGCCGGCTCCCGTGAAGGAAGCCGGCCGTTCGCTGTTCAGAATGGGCCCTGGCTGCTGGGCACACCGCACCCGTCCGCACCGCACACCCCGGCAGCCAGGGCAAGGCGGCGAATCTAGTCCCCTCCGCCCACCCGGGCCACCCCTTGCGGAGCCTCTTCGGTGCGCCGCAGGCTACTCTCCGGCCGCGGCGGTAAACACCAGCCGCCGAGACGCTCTTGCGTTTCCACCCGGTCCGTGCTTCGATTCCAGCATCGTCACAGGCCCCAATCTCTCATCTGCCGCACCGACATCCGACCCATGTGGAAGCCGATTCGCCTGCTGATGTTGTCGGCGTGCCTGGGCGTCTCGGCGGAGGCGGCGTCCGCGCAGCAGGGGCTGACGTTCGCCGGCACGCCGTGGCGCCTGCCGGCGGACACGGTGGAGATGCGGCTGGAGGGGCGCGGCTACACCTTCTCGCGCGCGACGGAATCGCAGGACCTGGCGTTCACCCGGCCGGACGGCGCCGAACTGACGGTGTTCCTGCAGACCGGCCGCGCGGTGGGCTTCCTCCTGGTCGACCCCGCGCGCGGCGCGCAGGTGGAGCCGCGCTTCGCCACGCTGGCGGACTCGCTGGAGACGGCGCTGGGCGTGCCCGACACCGTGGGAGACGCCGCGCTCCGCTGGGCCGCGGGGCTCACCGAGCTCCGGCTCCAGGTCACGCGGCGGCTGAACGTGCCGTACGTCACGCTGGAGTGGCGCGGGCCGGGGATGCTGGACGAGATGGTGCGCCGCTGGGGCGACCGGCCGCTGCCGCCGCTGCCCGCGGGGTTCACCGGCGTCACCGGCACCGCCGTCTCGCGGGTCGCGGTGGACACGGCGCAGCTCGGCCGGCGGCCGGACGGGGTGCTCCGCGCCCATTTCCGCATCGACTACGCGCAGCCCGTGGGCCCGGAGGACGACTCGTACGACAGCGCCGAGTACGAGATGGACATCGACTGCGCGCAGCGGCGCACCCGGCTCTTCGCGCGCACGCTGTTTCTCGCCGGACAGTCCCGGAAGGTCGAGCGCTACCAGCGCCCGGCGCTGGAGACCCCCCAGCCCGCCGGCCACAACGCGCGCGGCCTGGAAGCCGTCTGCCGCGCCGCGCAGACGATCCGCCCGCGGGCGCTCCCGGCGCCCGCCCCCCGCGCCCGGCGCTGACGCACGGCCCCTCGCCTCCGCGCTCGACATCATCAGGGGCGTCATCGACGGACGTCCGCCGCAGGGCGGGCCTTGCGCGGGCCGGCCCGGCGCAGACATTACCCCGTCCTCCCCTCGCCCCTCCCCATCCCTTCGCAGCCGAGCCCCGCCATGCCGAGCCCCGACCGTGGATTCTTCCCCCGCTGGACGCTGAAGCAGGAGGGGGTGATCGCCCCCGAGGAACGCCTCCCGTGGGGGCAGACGGTGGTCGTGGGGATCCAGCACGTGTTCGCGATGTTCGGCGCGACGGTGCTGGTGCCGATCCTGATGGGCTTCGACCCCAACACCGCGATCTTCTTCTCGGGGATCGGCACGCTGATCTTCTTCGTGGTGGTGGGGGGGCGGGTGCCCAGCTACCTGGGGTCGAGCTTCTCGTACGTGGCGGTGGTGCTGGCGGTGACCGGGTACAAGGGGACAGGGCCCAACCCCAACATCCCGCTGGCGCTGGGCGGGATCATCGCGGCGGGGGTGATCTACCTGCTGATCGGCTTCATCGTGATGGGGGTGGGCTACGCCTGGGTGGAGCGGCTGATGCCGCCGGTGGTCACGGGCGCGGTGGTGGCGGTGATCGGGCTGAACCTGGCGCCGGTGGCGGTGCGCGACCTGGGCGGCGGCCCCTTCGCCTCGGGGATCGGGCTGGCGACGGCGCTCGCCGCCGCGCTGGTGGCCGTCTACGCGCCGGGGATGACGCGCCGCCTGCCGATCCTCCTGGGCGGCGTGGCGGGGTACGGGCTCTACGCGCTGCTCGCCAACGGGATGGGGATGGGGAAGCCGATCGACTTCTCCAGGCTCGCCGCCGCGCCATGGATCGGGCTGCCGAACTTCACCACGCCGGTGTTCCGGATGGACGTGATGGCGATGTTCGCGCCCGTGGCGGTGATCCTGGTGGCCGAGAACCTGGGCCACGTGAAGGCCGTGGGCGCCATGACCGGGAAGTCGCTCGACCGCTGGCTGGGCCGCGCCTTCGTGGGCGACGCGGTGGCGACGATGGTGGCGGGCGCGGGCGGCGGCACGGGGGTGACCACCTACGCCGAGAACATCGGGGTGATGGCGGTCACGCGGATCTATTCCACCCTCATCTTCGTGGTCGCCTCGCTCGTGGCGATCCTGATGGGCTTCTCGCCCAAGTTCGGCGCGCTGATCGGCACCATCCCCACGCCGGTGCTGGGCGGGCTGTCGATCGTGCTGTTCGGGCTGATCGCGGCGACCGGCGGGCGGATCTGGGTGCAGAACCGCGTCGACTTCTCCGACAGCCGCAACCTGGTGACGGCGGCCGTGACGCTCACGCTGGGCGCCGGCAACCTGGAGCTGAAGTTCGGCGACTTCGCGGTGGGCGGGATCGGCACCGCCACCTTCGGCGCGATCATCCTCTACCAGATCCTGAGCGGCGGCCGCCGCGGCGGCGACGCCGCCACCGCGGACGGCGCCGTCTCGGAGGAGCCCCCGCGCGAGCCGGGGATGGTGCACTGATCGGCGCTCCCGAGGAATCAAAGTCCCATGGTTTCTCACAGAGGGCACAGAGGGCACAGAGAACTTCCTCCGTGTCCTCTGTGCCCTCTGTGAGAGCCCCAGGCCAGGTCGGAACCAGAACGATGCCTTGGAAAGCGGTACAGCCCCGCCCCCGGATCCGGCGAGGGGCTGTCTTCGTTAGGCGGTCGTCGGAAGGGAGTGGCTTGGTCAGTCGGGGATCAGGCCGGCTCGGGCGTGGGCGCCGCGGCGTCGCCGAAGATGTGCTCCTCGCGGAAGGCGGAGATCGCCATCTTCAGGTCCAGCGCGATGTTGCGGAAGCGATCGGCGCTCTCCTGCGGGATCGGGACGCGCGAGAACAAGATCGCCGCGTAGAGCTCGCCGGTGACGTGCACCCCGCCGCACCCCAGCACCGAGCGGATGCCGTAGGGGCGCACGAACTCGTCCTGCGCGGGGATCGCGTGGCTCCCGCCCGCCTCGGGCACGTAAAACACGTTGTACGTCTTCCCCTGCAGCCCCTGGAGCAGCTCGGGCTGCGGCGAGACCACGCTCTCCAGGTCCAGCCCCATCTGGCGGACGAGCTGCGCGATCATCGGCGCCTGCTCCACGATCTCCACGCTGGGGAGCGGGATCGCGCGGTGGCCGCGGGAGAGGTGGCGCGAGTTCCAGGCCGGCTCGCGCCCGGCGGTGGCCAGCAGCACCAGGCACTTCATCGCGCTCCACGGCTCGCGCCCGGCCATCCGCTCGCGGGCGTACGCCTGGAGCTCGGGCGGCAGCGCGCCGTACGGGTGCGTCACGTAGAAGCGCACCAGCGCGCACTCGCGCTCGCCGCTAGCGGGATCGACGAAGATATCGTGGAAGTAGCGCACGACCGCCTCGGCGGCGGCCTCCATCCCTTCCGCAGGGCGCGCGATGCGGCGCAGGTCCAGGCCGCAGCGCAGCATCTCGGGCAGGTCGAACTGGCGCAGCGAAAAGCTCATACCCCGGGCGGGCCATGGCGTGAAGCCGCCGCGCGCGGGGGGATTCCCGGCGCCGCGGCGGTGCTCCCCCGATCCGCGTTGCACACTCCGCACCGCGATCCCGGTCTTCTTCCGCCGATCGGACCGGCGGCACGGGCCGCGGCTCGGCCGGTTGGAGCGTACGACTCGTGATCGTAGGAGCTGCCGCTCGAGTCACTCTTCCAAACGAGTGCGTCGGAACCACGCCTGGAGACCCACCAAACACCTTCGAATCGATCGTCTTACAGCCTGACCCCCCACACCTAATCCGACCCTAATCCGCAAATCGCCTGCACCTGATCCGTTCCTGGTCGCCAACTCGTTGTAATCCAACAGGATCCAGCAGATCTACCCGGCGGTGCGACTTCCAGACCGGGGTGGATCGATCCACGCACGACCGGGTAAATTTTTAGCACGAGGGCCCGCGAGGCCGCTCCAGGCACCCTCAAACGGCTCCTGTCGCCGGCATTCGCGCCCCGGTGCGGCCCGGCGCCGGCAGGGCTTGTCAGAGAATGCGATGCTGAGCCGTTGGGCATTGTCACGCCCACTCTCGCCCTCCCGCGACCCCGATCGTCCGCATCCCCCCCCCGGCGGATGGACCCCACGATGAACGCCACGCTCACGCTTCCCGCGCCGGTTCCCGCGCAGCGCCCGCTGCCGCGGATGCGCCTCGTCTTCCTGCTGTGGACGGGGTGGGGCCTGTTCTTCGGGATGCGGGGGTACGTGAACTCGTGGCTGTTCGGCGTGCCGCGGCAGCCCCAGCCGGTGTGGATCCTGGAGAACCTGCTCGACGCGTACTACTGGGCGCTGCTCACGCTGCCCATCATGGCGCTGGCGATGCGCTTCCGCTTCACCCGGCAGCGGTGGCCGCTGGCGGTGGCGGTCCACGCGCTCGCCGCCACGGCCACGGCGCTGGGGTGCGTGCTCTTCAACATCGCGTCCGTGGCGGTGCTCGAGCCCGGCCCGGCGCCGCCGTTCAGCGGGTACTTCCGCGCCACCTTCTACACCAACTTCCAGTGGTACCTGCTGCTGGTGGCGGCGGCGTACATGTTCGAGAACGTGCGCCGCCTGCGCGACCGCGAGGTGCAGGCCGCGCGGCTGGGCGAGCGGCTGGCGCAGGCCCGGCTCGAAGCACTGAAGATGCAGATCCAGCCGCACTTCCTGTTCAACACGCTGCACACCATCTCCGAGCTGATCCACGAGGATCCCGACGCGGCCGAGCGGATGATCACCCGCCTGGGCGACCTGCTGCGGCTGACGGTGGACAACGCGCAGGCCCACGAGGTCACGCTGGCACAGGAGATGGACTTCCTGGAGGCCTACCTCGAGATCCAGCGCACCCGCTTCAACGACCGCCTCGAGGTGCACCTGAACGTGGCCGACGACGCGCGCGAGGCGCTGGTGCCCAACCTGGTGCTGCAGCCGCTGGTGGAGAACGCCATCCGCCACGGCACCGCCTCCACCGGCGGGTTCGGGGTGATCCTGGTGAAGGCCGTGCGCGTGGACGGCCGGCTGCGCATGGAGGTGCACGACAACGGCAAGGGCCCGCAGCGCCCCGAGCGGCCCCGCGCCCGGCAGGGCGTGGGGATCGCCAACACCCGCCAGCGCCTGGAGCAGATGTACGGCGCCGAGGCGCACCTGGAGCTGACGCACTGCCCGATCGGCGGCACCGTGGCCGCCGTGGAGATCCCCTTCCGCGCCACCGCGGCCCCCCCGCCGCGCGTGGCGCCCCTTCCCCTGGAGGTGGCTGCATGAGCGAACCCATGCGCGTGCTCGTGGCCGACGACGAGCCGCTGGCCCGGCGCCGCGTGCTGCGCCTGCTGCGCGAGCACGACGACGAGGTGGACGTGGTGGCGGTGTGCGAGACGGGGAGCCAGGCCGTGGACGCCATCCGCGAGACGCGCCCCGACCTGGTGTTCCTGGACGTGCAGATGCCGGGGATGGACGGCTTCGAGGTGCTGGAGCGGCTGGAGGGTGAGCTCCCCGCCGTCATCTTCGTGACCGCCCACGACGGCTACGCCCTGCGCGCCTTCGAGGTGCACGCGCTCGACTACCTGCTGAAGCCCTTCGACGCCGACCGCTTCCACCGGGCGCTGGAGCACGGCCGCGCCCAGGTGGAGCACCGCGCGGAGGAGGGCGGCAATCGCCTGGCGAAGCTGCTGGAGCAGCTCGCGCGCGAGCGCATGGGCACCGGCTTCGGCGGCGACCCCGCGCCGGCGCCCGCCGCCCCGCGGCGCTACCTGGACTGGGTGATGGTGAAGGTGCGCGACAAGGTGGAGTTCCTGCGCACCGCCGACATCGACTGGGTCGAGGCGGAAGGGAACTACGTGCGGCTGCACGTGGCCAAGAAGGGCTACCTGGTGCGCGAGAAGATCGGCGCGCTGGAGGAGCGGCTCGACCCCGACCGCTTCCTGCGCGTGCACCGCTCCACGCTCGTGCAGCTCGACCGCATCGCCGAGCTGCACCCCATGGCCGCGGGCGACGGCATCCTGATCCTGCGCGACGGCCGCGAGCTCAAGCTCTCGCGCGGGTTCCGGCGGAGGCTGCTGGAGCGGGTGCCGGAGTATGCGTAGCGGGGGTGACGGCGACGGGGCGTGATTTCAGGCTCTTCGTCGATTGGGTTGCAACCTGAACGCCCGGACGTTCGGCGCGGGCTCCGACGACTGCGGCGGCGCCAAGCTCGTCGACGAGTGGCTGCAGGCTCGGAATGCGCTGAGTATCGAAATTTTTTGCAGGACACCCACTTGGGGGAGCTCACCCCGTCTTCCGCGCCTGAAGGCTCGCCGGCTCGCCGACAGCGTCATCAGGGGGA
>DASQLJ010000519.1:0-5950 GCA_035630095.1 Longimicrobium sp. | reverse complement strand
GATCCGCTCCGAGGAGCCGGAGCTCACCGACGAGGCGCTGGAGCAGGTCGCCGGCGGTTGCGAGATCGACAGCGACGCCCACGACGTGTGGACCCGCCAGGTGATCAAGCCGACCTTCTGATCCTCCGCGGGCGGCGCCCGCCGCCATCCACCCCGGGCGACCGCCCGAACCAGGAGACGCATCATGTCCGAGCAGCAGATCCCGCAGGTGCGCGACGAAGAGCCCGAGCTGAACGACGAGACGCTGGAGCAGGTCGCCGGCGGCTGCGCGATCAACAGCCAGGACCACGACCAGTGGAACCAGTGGACGCTCCCCATCAAGCCGAGCTTCTGACCTATCCGGGGCGGCGCCCGCCGTCCATCCACTCCCCGGCAACCGCCCGAACCAGGAGAAGCACCATGTCCGAGCAGCAGATCCCGCAGGTGCGCGACGAAGAGCCCGAGCTCAACGACGAGGCGCTGGAGCAGGTCGCCGGCGGCTGCCACGTGGGCCAGAGCGTCGACATCATCACCCTGCAGCCGCCGATCCCGATCGACTACTGAGCCCCGCGGCGAGTGCCGATCCCCATCACCCCGGCGCCGTTCCAGGTGATGCCTGCGATCGGCACGGCCACGCGGCAGTCGGCCACCTCCATCCACCCTCCCCCCATTGAACGGTCGCCCCCCGGCGACCGCCTCAACCAGGAGAAGCATCATGTCCGAGCAGCAGATCCCGCAGGTGCGCGACGAAGAGCCCGAGCTGAGCGACGAGGCGCTGGAGCAGGTCGCCGGCGGCTGCCAGGTCGGCCAGACGATCGACATGTTCACCAAGGTACCGCCGAGCCCCATCGAGTACTGAGCCCCGAGGCCACGTGCCGATCCCCATCACCCCCGCGACGTTCCGGGGGGATGACGGCGATCGGCACGGCCACGCGGCAGGCGGTCACATCCACCCTCCACCCCGAACGGAGCCCACCATGTCCGAGAAGATCCAGGGCGAAGCCACCGCCGAAGCCGCGGAGCTGAACGACGCGTCGCTCGAGCAGGTCGCCGGCGGCTGCCCCGGCGACACCACCATCCAGCCGGTCGACATCTTCCCCCCCGACATGTGGATCCTGGACGAGGCCCTCGAGGCGTGAGCGCGGCCCACCCCTTCAACCACCCGGAGACTCCATGTCCGACGTGATCCGCAACGATTCCACCGCCCCCGCCGACGAGCCGGAGCTGAGCGACGAGGCGATCCAGGAGGTCGCCGGCGGGCTGGGCGGCTACCAGCCGGGCCCGTTCGACCCGCCACCGTTCTACTCCGAGCTCGATCACGTCTGAGCAGGGACCGGCGGCACCCGAACCACCCCAGCGCCGGGCGCGGCATTCCGCCGCCGCCCAGCGCTTTCCACGTTCCCGGCCCGAGATGCTCTCGCTCGCCCACACCCTCGACGCGCTGGCCGGGTACCTCCCCGACGTCCTGGTCCCGCCCGGCGGCTACCGGGGCGCGCGCGAGGTGGCCGCGCAGCTCCCGGCCGCGCTGACCCGGTGGACGTACCTGGAGTGCCGGCTCGGCGGCCGCCCCGGGCCGGTGGACCTGATCGTGGAGATCGACGCCGCCGGGCGCGACATCCTGACCGGCGCCAACCGGGCGCTCGCCCCCGGGCGCGGGCTGGAGGCCGACCCGGCGTGGGCGCGCGTGGTGGAGGTCTGCCGCCGCTGGGCCGACCCGGCGTCGCCGCTGCGCCGCTGGGTGGAGTGCCTCTGGCTGGAGTTCGACGCGGGCCCGGCGCCGGCGCGCCCCGGCGTGTTCATCGGCTTCGCGCCGCGCGCGCGCGAGGAGGGGGGCGCCGGCGAGCGCTGCGCCCGCGTGGCCCACGCGCTGGAGGCGCTCCTGGGCGCGCCGCTCGGCCGGGCGCGGCTGGACGCGCTGCGGCGCTGCCACCGCCATCTCCCCGACGGCGCCTCCATCCTCTACGCCGGCTCGCTCCTCCCCCGCGGCGACGGGGCGCTGCGCGTGTGCGTCAACGGCGTGGGCGCGCGCGAGCTCCCGGGGTTCCTGCGCGCCGCCGGGTGGCCGGGGCCGTACGCGCCGCTGGAGACGCTCCTCCCCGAGCTGCACGCCGTGCGCGAAGGGGCGACGCTGCGCGACCCGGCGCTCCTGCACCTCGACCTCGGCGGCGAGGGGGTGCGCCCGCGCATGGGCCTGGAGTACGTCTTCGGGTGGAAGGCGCAGGCGCGCGGCCGCCTGGCCGAGAGCGCCTTCGTGGACCACCTCGCCGCGCGCGGCCTCTGCACCGCCGGCGAGGCGGCCGCCCTCGTGGCCTTTCCCGGCTGCGCGACCGAGCAGCTCCCGCACGAGCTCTGGCGCAGCCTGGTGGTGCGGCGCGTGAACCACGTCAAGCTGGTGCTGGACGGCGCGCGCCCCCCGGAAGCCAAGGGGTACCTCGTCCTCCACAACCGCTTCTGGAGGCACGCCGTCGTCCCCACCGGCGCCGTCCCCCCCACCCGATCGCCCGCCGCCGTCGCCCACGGCTGATCGTCGACGGATACGGATCGCGAACGGTTGGTTCCGGACCGAAACGAAAGAGCCGGATGCGGGCGTGTCCCTCCGCTGCGCTCCGGGCCGGGCTTCGCGCGCCGTAGGCAACGATACCGCCGTTGCCAACGGCGCCGAGCCGCCGCCGCGCCAGGGCCCCTCTCGTTTCCCGCGGCGACGGACGCGGGCGCGCCGGCGTCTCGGCCCTGCGGGCGCGAATCCCTCACGCAAACCGCCCGGTCGCGGAACGGAGTTCGTGCGATGCGTATGAAATGGGGATCGGCACGCGCGCACGAGATTGGCCTGCTCCGCTCACCGGCCGCTGAAGCTGCGGCGGCCGCGGCAACAACTACGACAAGCCTCGCAACCTGCGCGAGGCTCCACGGCGCGGTGGGGGCATTGGGGCTCGAGAAGAGCGCAGCGGATGATTGCCTGGGTCGAGCGAGCGCGGAGGGGAGGCGAACGTTGCCTCGGCATGTGCTGAGTTATCAGTTTTTTGAACATGGACGCTACCCCGCCTATCACGCGTCGGCGGAGGATCGATCGACATCCCCCTGATCGAGCAGTTTGCGGTGGCGGCCAGCGCCGTTAACTGCTCGATCGGGGATGATGCTTGCTGGCGCGGGTGCGCGCGGCCTGCTCGAAGGGCTGGGAGGGCCCGCACCGGCCGCTGAAGCCGCGGCGCCGCGGCAACAACTACGACAAGCCTCGCAACCTGCGCGAGACTGTCCGACGCAGCCGGCGGAGCGATCTCCGCGGCTTTCGCGCGTCATCGAGGACGAACAGGTCCAAGGCCGGCGAGGGACACGGTCCGTGGCGCCACCGTCTCCCCTACCTCTTTCCCGGGCATCGTTCTCGTTCCAGCCTGATATGGCTCTCACAGAGGACACAGAGTTGCTGTGGCCTCTGTGAGAAACCCTGGCCGAACCCGATCCGAACGATGCTTGGCAATCGGGTACCAGCTCTCCCGCGCCCTCCCGTGCCCCGCATCGCCTCGCGTCCGCCGCCCCCGCTGAACCGCCCCGCTCCCTGCCCGCTTCGACCGAATAGAGCGCTCGCTCTAGCAGGTAGAGCCGAGGCTCCCGAACCGCCCTCCGCCACGCCCCACCGGATCGCGCAACCGACCCTCCAGGAAGCACTTGGCTGGAGCGCTCCGCACGCACGCCTATTGCCCTCTTGAGAGGCCGACCCGCACGACCGTCCCACCCGAGAGCCGGAGCGCTCGCATGTCCAAGGTCCACGAAAAGCTGATCGAAGCGGTGACCCACCGCGCCGGCAGCGACCGTGTCTTCCGCCAGCAGCTGCTGGCCCGCCCCGCCGCCGCCATTCACGAGGCGTACGGCGTGGCCCTCCCCGCCGGCTTCCGCGTGAGCTTCGTGGAGAAGCCCGCCGATCTCGACCTGCTGGTGGTCCTCCCCGACGCCTGTGCCGAGGAAGAGCTCACCGACGAGGACCTGGAGGACGTGGCCGGCGGCGGCCCGATGGACGGGTCGTGGGCGCCCCCGCCGCCCCCGCCCCTGCCGGAGGGCTGATGCACGACACGCTCATCGCCACGCGGCACGACGCCGCGCGCGGGTTCGCCGAGCCCGCGCCCTTCGCGGCCGTGCAGGCGGACGCCGAGATGGAGCTGACCGACGACGAGCTCGAGTCCGTCGTGGGCGGCCTGGCCCGGGTCCACCTTCCCGGAACCGTGATCTCCAGCGCGCGGGCCGCGGCCTGACGCGGCACCCACGCCCCAACGCACGCTCCCGAAGATGCAGATGCCGAACGGAGCCCGCCGGAGGGCGGCCGCCCTGGGGATCGGGCTGGCCGCCCTCGCGCTGGCCGGCGCCCCCCGCGCCGCCGCCGCGCAGGACGGCGCCGGCCTGACCCTGGACGCCGTGGTCGCGCGCGCGCTGCGGGCGAACCCGCAGATCAACGTGGTGCGCGCCCGCGCCGACGCCCTGCGCGGGCGCGTGCTGGCCGCCTCCGGGCGCTTCGACACGCGCGTGGGCGCCAGCGTGTCCGGCCAGCAGCAGAGCGCCTTCGAGGCGGGCCAGAGCGGGCTGGTGGCCTCCACCAGCCACACCACCTCGTACGGGGTGGAGGCCACGCGCCAGCTCCGCTCGGGGATCACCGTGCAGCCGCGCGTCACCGTCAGCCGCACCGCCTTCGAGGGCGCCCCGGTGGTCGACGCCGGCTCCAGCGTGAGCCTGAACGTGGCCGTCCCGCTCCTGCGCGACCGCCTGGGCCGTGCCAGCACCTCCACGGAGCGGGCGCTGCGCCAGCGGGACGGCTCCGCGGGCGACGACGTGCGCCAGGCCGCCGCGGCGGGCGTGCACCAGAGCGTGTCGGCGTACTGGGATTACGCCGCCGCGCACGAGCGCCTGAAGGTGTACGTGCAGGCCGAGGCGCGCGCCCGGCGCCGCCTGGACGAGACCCGCACCCTGGTGCGCGGCGACGAGCGCCCCGCCGCCGACCTGGTGGCGCTGGAGGCCGCGGTCGCCCGCGCCGGCCAGCAGCGCATCGCCGCCGAGCAGGCGGTGGACGAGACGCGCACGCAGCTCGGCGTCTACCTGGGGCTGGACCTGGCCGCCTCCGCCGCGCTCCCGGCGCCGGCCACCCCCTTCCCCCACGCCGCCCCGTGGACGCCCGACGCGGCCGAGGAGGCCCGCCTGGTGCGCCTGGGGCTGGAGCGCCGCGGCGACCTGGTCGCCACCCGCTCGGAGCTGCGCTCCGACGAGATCCTGCTGGAAGGCGCCCGCGAGGAGCTGAAGCCCCGGCTGGACCTGCACCTCTCCGTGGGCTACGCGGGGCGTCAGCTCGGCAGCGGCTACCGCGGGCTGGTGGAGCCGCTCTTCCAGGACGTCCCCGGCGTCAACGCCTCGATGCGGGTGGACTGGCAGTTCCCGCCCGCGCGCAACGAGGCCCGCGGCGCCGCCGCGCAGGCCGAGGCCGCCCGCGCCGAGCGGGCGCTGAACGTGGCCGACCTGGAGCGCCGCGTCGCCGGCGGGGTGTCGCTGACCATCCAGGCGCTGCGGCGCAGCGCCGCCGCGCTGGTCCAGGCCGACCGCGCCGTGGCCCTCTACCGCACCACCGTCGACAACGAGCAGCAGAAGAACCGGCTGGGCGCCGCCACCCTCTTCGACGTCACCTACGCCGAGGACAACCTGACCAGCGCCCTGCTGAGCGTGGTCGCCGGCCGCCTCGCCCACGCCCAGGCGCTCGCCCAGCTCCGCCTGGAGACCGGCACCCTGGCCGAGGCCACGGACGCCGGCCCCACGGTCGATCCCGCGGTGCTCACCACGCGGCCGTAGAGAACGGAAGTCCCGGGTCCTGGAGTGCGGAGTGCTTGGTCCCGGACCGGGCCACCGTGAAGGATCGTGACGACTAAGCCAGGGGGATCAATCTCCGATCCCCTGACCCGATCGCCGCTCAGGACTCAGGACTCAGGACTCAGGACTCAGG
>DASQLJ010000518.1:0-3766 GCA_035630095.1 Longimicrobium sp. | reverse complement strand
TTCTTGGCGGTGGCCACCTCGATCCCCAGGCGCCGGGCGATCCCCTTGTTCGACAGCCCGCCCGCGATCAGCTCCACCACCTCGTGCTCCCGCGACGTGAGGCGGTCCTCGGCTACGGTGCGGCGGGTGCCACCGCCGGCGACGGTGACCGCCGCCAGGTGGCGCAGCAGGCTGGCCGCCATCGATGGCGAGCAGTGCAGGTCGCCCCGCGCCGCCGCCCGGAGGGCCGCCACCAGTTCCTCCACCGACCCGTCGCGCCCCACCACCCCGGCCACCCCCGTCGCCGCCCACTCCAGCAGGTCCGCCTCGCGGTCGCTGACTGCCATGGCCACCACCCGCGCGCCGGTGGGGTGTACGCCGCACCGCACCAGCTCCCACGCGCCGGGCAGCGTCGCATCCACCAGGACCACGTCGGGCGGCGAGGTGCGCAGGTAGGCGGCGGCCGTCGCGGCGTCCCGTGCCACCCCGCACACCGAAATGCCCGGACAGCCGGAGAGGACGGCTGCGAGCCCTTCCCGGTAGAGCCGGATGGCGGTGACGACGAGCACTTGGATCATGAAGGTCGGCCGGTCCGGCTCCCCTGCACGCAGGAGGGACCTCGGGCGGGGAAAGGCGCGCTGAATGAAGGCCCTTGGTTCCTTGCGCGCAAAACATGAACCAAAACGAACGGCTTGATGAGGACGCGTGCAAACCGGATGATGGTAGGGAGTTACGCACGTTCGCAGCCGGAGAGGCGCGCGCCTCCCGCCCTCGGGCTGTGGCGTGAAGGCCTCGGAAAGTGGCGCGGCCCTGTCCCACCCGAGCCGGAGACGGCAACCCGTCGACGCGCAGCGGTGGTCTCCGGAGCGAGCGGCGCCCAAGCCAGCACGCCGGGAAGAGGAGGACGAGGAGCCTGCGGCTGAACCTTGAGGATGGGGCTACGCAGGTGCCCCACATACCCCAGCTCATACCCCAGCCCCCTCGCGAGGAGGGATAGAAGCGAAAAGGCCCTGCATCGCAAGTCGATGCAGGGCCTTCGCTTAACCCAGTCGGGACGGCCGGATTTGAACCGGCGACCCCCTGAACCCCATTCAGGTGCGCTACCGGGCTGCGCCACGTCCCGAAACCCCCGGCCTTCATCCGCGCCGTGGCCCGGTTGAAGAGCCAAAAACCTAACCGAGCCGCGCGCCTGCGTCAACCCCGCCTCGGCCACGGGCCACGATCACGGCGGGTGCTTCAGCAACGTCGTCTGTTCCGGCCCCGAGATCCGGCGACGGGCGAGCGTAAGCGGGTCCAACCCTTTCGCGAATCTACTTGAGCGGTACCTTTCATGAACCGCGACTTCGCGACAGCGGGCGTGCAGGCGTTGATGCGCGCTGCCGAACGTCCCCCTGTTCTTACCCAGTCTCACGAGCAACCTGGCACATCATGGCCTGGATCCGAACCGTAGAACCCGAGGCAGCCGGCGACGAGCTGCGTGCCGTTTACGACCGCATCACCGGCGAACGCGGCAAGCTCGCCGCGATCATGCAGGTGCAGAGCCTTCGCCCGCGCGCGATCACCGCGCACCTGGAACTGTACCAGGCGGCGATGTTCGCCAGCGGGGGCGTCTCCCGGGCCGAGCGCGAGCTGATCGCCGTCGTCGTGTCGGCGACGAACGGGTGCCGGTATTGCGTGAGCCACCACGCCGCCGCGCTGATGGCGTACTGGAACGACGAGACGCGCGTACAACAGGCCAGCGAGAACTGGCGCGGCCTCGACGGCCTCCCGGCGCGCGAGCGCTCGATGCTGGACTATGCCGAGGCGCTCACCCGCCAGCCCGCGACCGTCGGGCTGGAGCGAGTCGTGGCGATGCGCGACGCGGGCCTGTCGGACGACGACGTGCTCTCGGTGAACCTCGTCGTCGCGTACTACAACTTCGTCAACCGGATCGCGGAGGGTCTCGGCGTGGAGCTGGACCCGGAAGAGGTCGGCGGGTATCGCTACTAGGGCTAGGTCACGCCGGGTTACGCTGGACGGTTGAAGACGGGCGTTCCCGTCGAGAAAAACGAAAGCCCTGCAACGCGAGCGTTGCAGGGCTTTCATCTACCTGATCCGACGGCCTGGATACGAAGTGCGAAAAGGCGGTGCCTTGACCGTCGCCGGAAAAGACGGATGCGGGCGTGTCCCTCCGCTGCGCTCCGGGCCGGGCTTCGCGCGCCGTAGGCAACAATACCGCCGTTGCCAACGGCGCCGAGCCGCCGGCGCGCCATGGCCCCGCTCGTTCCCGCGGCGACCGACGCGGGCGCACCGGCGTCTCGGCCCTCCGGGCGCGAATCCCTCACGCAAACCGCCCGCCGCGGAACGGAGTTCGTGGGATCCGTATCACATCCGACGAGCGCCCCCGTGCGTCACCCCGCCTCGGGCGCCGGCTCCACGCGCAGCCAGTGCTCCAGCAGCGCGTTCTGCTCGGGCGACGGCGCGTCCACCCGGCGCACGACCAGCCGCTGCGGCGGGCCGCTCTCCACCGGCAGGGTGAGGTTGATCAGCTCGTCGCGGCGGAAGACGGTGAGCGTGACCACGGATCCCGGTGCCCGCTCCTGCAGCCGCGCACCGATCGACATCGCGTCCACGCGGATGCCGTCCAGCGCCACCAGCTCGTCGCCCGCGTTCACCCCCGCGCGCCACGCCGGCGTCCCCGCGAGCACGTTGCCCACCACCGTCTTCCCGCCGTCCATCTTGAACTGGAACCCGACCCGCACCTCGCGCTCGGCCGGCGCCGCCCACGCCCCCGGTTCGGCGGGCGACGCTTGCGGAGCCGGCCCCGCGCCCGCCGATCCGGACGCGATGCCGCTTGCACCGACCTGGGCTCCGGCGGCGCTCGGCTGAACCGCGGCGATCGGCTGACCTGCGGTGCTCGCCTGACCCGCGGCGTCTGGCTTACCGGCAGCAACCCCCTGCGCAACGGCGGCCGGAGTCGCGCCGCCCGCGCCCAGGCGAGCCTCGTGCGCCGGCACCAGCGCCAGCCCGGCGGCGGCGAGCTGCGGCGCGAAGTCGAGCTCCGCCGGCGTGCGCAGCCAGCGGTCGAACAGCGGCTTCAAATCCACCCCCGCAACTTCGCTCGCCAGCATCTCCACCCGCCCCTCGGGAAAGCCGACATCCGCCCGGCCAAACTCGGCCCACAGGGCGCGCATCACGTCGTCCAGCGAGCGCGCGTTGGCAGTCGCGCGGCGGATCTCCAGGTCCAGCAGCAGGGCGACCAGGGCGCCCTTGTGGTAGTAGGAGATGGTGGCGTTGGGCGAGTTGCTGTCGGGGCGGTAGAACTTGATCCAGGTGTCGAAGCTGGCGTCCTCCAGCGGCTGCACCATGCGCCCGGGGATCCCCATCAGCCGCGTGACCTGCTCGGCCTGCCGATCGAGGTAGCGCTGGCGCGAGAGGAGGCCGGCGCGGCGCAGGATCACGTCGGTGTAATAGCTGGTGATCCCCTCCACCACCCACAGCTCGCGCGTGTACGTCTCCCGCACGTAGTCGAAGGGCCCCAGCACGGCGGGGCGGATGCGCTTGCCGTTCCAGGCGTGGAAGAGCTCGTGCGCCACCAGCGCCAGGAAGCTCTCGTACCCCTGCCCGCGGAAGGCCCAGCGGTCGGCCACCAGCACCGTGCCCTCGCGG
Source organism: Longimicrobium sp. (assembly GCA_035630095.1). Lineage (GTDB taxonomy): Bacteria > Gemmatimonadota > Gemmatimonadetes > Longimicrobiales > Longimicrobiaceae > Longimicrobium. The sequence goes on along the minus strand of DASQLJ010000518.1, from coordinate 139 downwards.
TGCTCCAGCCCGCCCGAGCCGCCGGGCACCAGGTGCAGGATGATCGTGTAGGCGCTGTACGGCAGCTCGCCGAACAGCGCCTTCTCCGCGCGGACGATGCGCGTGGTATCGGCGATCAGCCGCCGCGGGTCGTAGTTGC
>DASQLJ010000517.1:0-8585 GCA_035630095.1 Longimicrobium sp. | reverse complement strand
ATCAACACCCCCGACCCGGCGCGCCGCGAGGCGATCTGCGCCGGGGTCGACGCGGAGCACCGCGAGGCCTGCCGCCAGGGCGCACGGCTCCCGCGGCCCACGCGCTGAGGGCGGCGGGCGGACCAACGGCGGAGGCGCGGGGGTACGCTCTCACCCGCGCCTCCGTTGCGCTGGCGCGTCGCGCGCGCGAGTTTTGCGCGCCGTGGCCCCGGTTCGGCCGCCGAGACCGATCGGCACTCGTCATCAACAGGCATTCCAGACCGCAGATGCGCTCCAAGCTCAACCGACCGGCGCTGGTGGCCGCGTGCGCGGTGGCCACCCTGGCCGCCTCGCAGTGCACCTCGTCGCGCAACCCCCAGCAGGCCGGCGACGCGCCGCTGGCCACGCCCATCGACACCGTGTGGACGCCGCAGTCGAGCCCCGAGCACATCGCCGCGTGGGCGCGGCGCCGCTGCGGCGGCCGGCAGGAGTGCCTGGAGCGCGCGCTGGTGAGCGTGATCGACAAGGCCGGGGTCGACAAGGCGATGGGCGCGCTGAAGATCCTGGCCGCGCGCGATGGCGACGTGGCGCGCGAGGGGCACGTCTACGCGCACGGGATCGGCATCGCGGCGTACCGCGACCCGGCCACGGTGGGCGAGCAGTTCGGCAAGTGCACCACCGACTTCCAGTCGGGGTGCTACCACGGCGTGATCCAGGGCTACTTCGCCGACGCCAACGGCGGCGAGTCGGGGGTCACCAAGGCCAAGCTCGACGGGCTGTGCACCCCGTACCGCAGCGCCGAGAAGCGCTGGCTGCAGTTCCAGTGCGCCCACGGCATCGGCCACGGGCTGATGGCGGTGGAGTCGCACCACCTGCTGCGCTCGCTGGACGCGTGCGACCTGCTGGGCGACCACTTCGAGCGGCAGGCGTGCTGGGGCGGCGCGTTCATGGAGAACGTGGTGAACGCGACCAATCCCCACCACACCGCGGTCACCCGCCCCGCCGGCGCCGACGAGCACGCCGGGCACGCCCCGCCCGCCGCGGGGGGCCACGCGCACGGCTCGGCGGCCGCCGGGCCGGACTCGTCGCACGCGGCGCACGGCGCGGCGGCGGCGGGCGCGCACGCCGGCCACCACGCCCCCGCGGCGGCGAAGACGGATTCCGCGCGAGCCGGCGGCGAGCACGCGGGGCACGACATGTCGGCGGGCCACCACGCCCCGGCGCGGGCCGGCGCGGCGCGCTTCAAGGCGCTGGACGACCGCGACCCGCTCTACCCCTGCACGGTGGTGAAGGAGCAGCACCGCATGGCCTGCTACCTGATGCAGACCTCGGCGATCCTCTTCCGCAACGGCGGCGACTTCAAGGACGCGGCGGCCAAGTGCCAGATGGCCCCGGCCGAGCTCCACCGCACCTGCTTCATCAGCCTGGGGCGCGACGCCAACTCGTACGCGCGCGGCAGCCGCGAGCGCGCGGTGGCGTACTGCGGCCAGGCGCCCGCGGAGGGGCAGCCGTTCTGCATCGTGGGCGTGGTGAAGAACGTGGTGGACGTGACGGCCGACTACCGTGACGGGTTGAGCTTCTGCCGGCTGGTGCCCGACAACAGCAAGCCGGCCTGCTACTTCGCCGTGGGCCAGCAGATCTCGATCCTCGACGCCGCGCGCGAAGGCCGCGAGCGCGCCTGCGCCACCGCCGCGCAGGGCTTCGTGGCCGAGTGCCGCCGCGGCGCCAACCTGCCGCTGGTCGCCAGCGACTGACCTCGCACGGCTCGATCGAAATCCACCAGCCCCTCTCCCCGAGCACCGGGAGAGGGGCTGGTTCGTCGGCTGGAGCCGATTCATACCCGATCACGAGCATCGTTCGGGAATCAGGTTCGCCATGGTTTCCCACAGAGGCCACAGCCACAGAGGACACGGAGAAAAACTCTGTGACCTCTGTGAGAGCCAGATCAGGCTGGAACCAGAACGATGCCCGAGAAAGCGGTATCATCCCTGCCTTTCCTCCGTGTCTCCGTGCCTCCGTGTGACCCCGCAGTCCCTGGGTTCAGCGACTCTTCTCGTGAATTCCACGAGAGTCTGGTGGATGTTTTTCGCACGGTGCTCCGTAGCCGAACGTGAGGCTCGGGAGGACCGTATCGTCGCATGTACTTCCTTTGCATCGGGTTAGCCGACGAGGCTTTTGGCCCGGAGTTTGCTTTCCTGTAGAGCGGAACGACGGTGAGGACGATTCGGACCACTTGAACCGATGCGGACTGTAACCGACAAGCAGGGGCGGAGCTGGAGGATCTGGCACGTGGTGCCGCAGAGCGCGGTCCTCATCCAGTCCTCACCCGAGATGGGCCGCGGGTGGCTCTGCTTCGAAAGCGACGGAGACAAGTGGCGCCTGGTGCAGCCACCCGAGAACTGGGCCACGCTGCCCAACGCCGAGCTGATGGAGCTGATCAGGGGCGCGGCCGAAGTGAAGAAGGCCGAGCTCAAGAAGGCGGGGGTTTGATGGGTCGGAGGGTGCGGGGCCGGGGGATTGGATGAGGGGTGTTGTTGGTCGGGGGATGGTGCTGGGGAGATGACGGGAGTGGGGAGTGGGACGGAAGCCCGGTTGGGGGACCGGGCGACCAGGATGGGTTCGGTGGGAGAGTGGGGTGGGGACCGGGAGTCCGGTTGGGGGGCCGGGTGACCGGAGCTGGTTCGGGAGGGGAGTGGGACCGGAAGTCCGGTTGGGGGGCCGGGCGACCGTGAGTTAGGGGTGAGTGGAGCGAGAGCGGCGGACCGGGATTCCGGGCCGCCGCTTTCGCGTGCCCGCGAGACGCGTTATTGGTCATTCCGCCCGATCCGCCGACCGTTCATCGTCGCACCTCCAGCCGCCCAGGCCCCATGCCCGACGTCGAAGAGGCCATCCGCATCGCCGTGGAGGCGCACCGCGGCCAGAAGGACCGCGCCGGCGCGCCCTACATCCTGCACCCGCTGCGGCTGCTGTTCCGCGTGCGCACCGACGCCGAGCGCATGGCCGCCGTGCTGCACGACGTGGTGGAAGACAGCGCGTGGACGCTGGACGACCTGCGCGCCCGCGGCTTTCCGCCCGAGGTGGTGGACGCGGTGGACCACCTCACCCGCCGCGAGAGCGAGAGCTACGAAGCCTTCGTCGAGCGCGCCGCCGCGCACCCGGTGGCCCGCGCCGTGAAGCTCGCCGACCTCGAGGACAACCTCGACGTGCGCCGCATCGGCCACGTGGGCGAGTACGACGCGGAGCGGCTGAACCGCTACCTCCGTGCGTGGCATCATCTTACCGCAACGGACGGAAGCCAGGGGCGCTGACGGGACAGCGGCGATGGAGCGGGGAATGGTCCCGCGTGCCGTCTTCCGGCGACGACTCGGTGGATTTAACGGCGGGAACGGGCGTGTTTCTTGCAATTGAATTGCCAATTCCCCTGCCCACATCTCCCGGAGAGCCCAGCATGCCGCGCACGCTCCTGCGCCTGATGGTCATCGCCCTGACGCTGGTGCTGCCCGGCTGCCTCGTGGTAACCTGCGGCCCCTGAAGCACTTCAGGCACCCCGCACCACGCCCCGGCCTTCCGGCGCGACCTCTCCCGGCGAGCCTGGGACGGAGAAGACGACGGCGGCGCATCCCCACCCGCGGGATGCGCCGCCGTTTGCATCGTGCCGCACTCTTTGCGCGCCGCACCAGCCTGGTGCGCGCCCGCCGCTAGCGCGCCTCGAGGATCACGTTGTCGCGCAGGCTCCACGTGACCGTCTCGCCCCCCTGCAGCGCGATCGAGGGCGAGGTGATCGGCGAGCCGAGCTGCCGCACGGCGGTGAAGCGGTAGCGCCCCTCCACGTTCCCCGCCGACAGGCGCAGCGTTCCCGGCCGGCCGGGGCTGAGCGAGCCCACCAGCCGCCGCGCGCCCGCCTCGGAGAACGCGTAGACGGTCCACGCGGTGGGGAGCGTCACGTTGTTGTCCACCTCGATCAGCACGGTCTCGCGCGGGGCGCGGCCGAACGCGCGGCACCCCTGCGCCAGCGGGAGCATCCCCGCGAGCAGAACCAGCAGCAGCGTGCGAGAGCGGCGCATCGTTCGATCCTCGCGGGGAGGGTGGGTCGAGGGGCGGTGGGGGCGTGTCGTCGCGGGGGAGGGGCCGAAGGTCACGCGCCCGGGGACGGAGGCTCGGCGTCGGCCGCGGACTCGCCCGCGGCCGCCTCGCCGTCATCACCATTGGCCTCGACGTCGCCGTCCTCGCCCTCGCCCTGCGCGTGGGGGAAGAGGAGCGACTCCAGCGTCTCCAGCAGCTCCTCGCGGCCGGTGCCCTTGGGCGCGGAGAAGGCGATCGCCTGCTGGGGATCGATCCCCAGCTTCTTCACCGCCTTCGCGAAGGCCTTCTCGCCCTCCATCTTCCCGAGCTTGTCGGCCTTGGTGAAGGCGAACAGCGTGGGCACGCCCAGCTCGGCCAGGTACTCCACGCTCTTCAGGTCGTCCACGGTGGGCCCGGTGCGCATGTCGATGAGCTGCACCACGCCCGCCAGCTCCAGGCTGCGCGAGAGGAAGCCGTGGATCAGCGGCTGCCACCGGTCGCGCAGCTCGCGCGGCACCTTGGCGTAGCCGTAGCCGGGGAGGTCCACCAGGATGAAGTCGGCCGGCTCGGCGCGCACGGAGTAGAAGTTGATCTCCTGCGTCTTCCCCGGCTGCGCGCTCACGCGGGCGATGGCCGTTCGGGTGCGGCCGAGCAGGCGGTTGATCAGCGACGACTTGCCCACGTTGGAGCGCCCGGAGAACGCCACCTGCGGCATCCCCCTGGTCAACTCGGGCTGCGCCTGGCCCACCTGGCCGATGGCCCCGGCGAAATCGACGGACTTGATCCGCAAGACGGTACGTGGGTGCGAGGGTGCGAGATGGCCGGCGACGCGGCTTTCGGCGCCATGTTCGCACCGTTTTCCGGCCCACGCAAGGTGCTCCGCGAGGCGCCGCGGCAGCCAGCCGTCCTCGTCGCCGGAGGCGCTGGGAGGAAGTGAAGCGGGGCGCCCGTTCCGTCAGGGCGCCCCGCTCATCGCTCTCCGTCGTCTTCCCGGTCCAGGAGTGTTCGCACCCACTCGGGGAGCGGCCCCTGGTCGCTGTATGCCCGCGCCACGGCCTGCAGCACGCGGCCGTAGGCCTTCGCCCGCTCGCCGTCTTCCAGGATGCCGCCGATCAGGAACTCGATCGCGCCGGCGGCGGTGCCGGCGTCCTGCTCGGCCAGGTCGCTCGCGGAGCGCACGTACCACTCGCGCAGGTGGCGCAGCGTCTTGGCCCGCAGCTCCGTCTCCTTCCCCAGCACGAAGCCGTTGAGCCAGCTCACGGCCATCCCCATCTCGCCCGCCACCTTGCGCAGCGACGAGCGCGCCACGGCGCGTTGCGCGGCGTAGCGGATGGTCTCCACGGTCGGGCCACGGGGCGTCAGCACCGGGCTGGCCCCACCGGCCGCGCGGGCCGTTCTCTATGTACACTAAGGGGTAGATTACACTGGAAAGACTACGTCCCCGCCCGCGCTTCAACAAGAGCGCACCGAAGCGCTCATCGTTTACTCTGTACACCTGTACGCCCATTCTCCGCGCCCGTGCTGGACGGAGGGGGTATGAACATGGACAGCAACTCGTGCCCGAATCGGCGCGCCGGAGAACGCGAAAGGGCGCCCTTTCCCGGCGCCCCGCGTGCGTTCGTGCTCCCGTGCCGTTCGCCGCCCGACGTTCAGCGCATCAGGCGAGCGGTGAGCCGGGCGGACTGCAGCTCGTCGCAGCGGCCCTCCCTGCCCACGCGGACGCCTTCGCGCGTCCACGGCTGGTACCCGTTCTTCCGCACCGTCACCTGGTAGGTCCCGGGCCGCTCCGCGCCGGCGGCCAGCACGGGCGGGACCTGGATGCCGATCGCGGACACCACGGAATCGGCGTACTCGCCCTCGCGGATCACGAGCGTCGCCCCGTCCGCGGCCGCGGCGCCGGAGGCGGAGTCGCGCACCTCCACGTTCACCGCGAACCGCCCGATGGCCGTGCACCCCACCCCCACCGGAGAGAGGCAGCCAGCGAGCAGCAGTCCCGCCATCACGGGTGCCAGCACCGCCGCGCCGCGGCTCAGGGCGCGCCGCGAAGCTTCCCTGTGATCCTCTGAAAAGGCGTGCATCTGCTTCATTTGCTGAGAGTCTACGCAGTCGATACGCCCAGGGCAGGTCGGGCGGATGGTAAACGCACAAGCGGGGCAGATCGATACAGCCGCTGCTCCGTGCGATCCCGAATCCAGCAAAGACTTGTCTCACGCGGAGTCAGCAGAGTAAGCAGAAACAGCTGCAGTTCTCTGCTGACTCTGCTGACTCTGCGTGAGACATCGCAGTTGTTTTTCAGGTCGATCGCCCAATACGCAAAAGCGCGGGAGCGGCACCGAGGCCGCTCCCGCGCTTCCGTACTCCGGACGATGGCCGTCTCAGGCTTCCTTCTTCATCCGCGGCTCGGGGGCGAGCACCAGGAGCGGGGTCACGTTGTCGGTGACGCACTCGGGGGTGACCACCACCTCGCGCACGTCCTCGCGGCTGGGAATGTCGAACATGATGTCGCGCATCAGGTTCTCGATCACCGCGCGAAGGCCGCGCGCGCCGGTGCCGCGCTCGATCGCCTGGCGGGCGATGGCGCGGATGGCGTTGGGGTCGAAGGTGATGCCCACGCCGTCCATCCCGAAGATCTTCTGGTACTGCTTCACCAGCGCGTTCTTCGGCTCGGTGAGGATGCGCACCAGCGCGTCCTCGTCGAGGTTCTCCAGCGTCACCGTCACCGGCAGGCGCCCCACCAGCTCGGGGATCAGGCCGAAGCGGAGCAGGTCCTCGGGCTCCACCTGGTGGAAGGGCGCGGTCTTCTCCTCGTTCGGCCGCTCGGCCAGCCGCTCGCCGGCGAAGCCGATCTGCCGCTTGCCGGTGCGCGCCTCGATGATCTTCTCCAGCCCGTCGAACGCGCCGCCGCAGATGAAGAGGATGTGGCGCGTGTTGATCTGGATGTACTCCTGCTGGGGGTGCTTGCGCCCGCCCTGAGGCGGGACGGAGGCCGTGGTCCCCTCCAGGATCTTCAGCAGCGCCTGCTGCACCCCTTCGCCGCTGACGTCGCGGGTGATCGACGGGTTCTCGCTCTTGCGGGCGATCTTGTCGATCTCGTCGATGTAGATGATCCCGCGCTCGCATTCGGCCACGTTGAAGTCGGCCGCCTGCAGCAGGCGCACGAGGATGTTCTCCACGTCCTCGCCCACGTAGCCGGCCTCGGTCAGCGTGGTGGCGTCCACGATGGTGAAGGGGACGTGCAGCACCCTGGCCAGCGTCTGCGCCAGCAGCGTCTTCCCCACGCCGGTGGAGCCGATCAGCAGGATGTTGGACTTGTCGAGCTCGACCTCGTCCATCACCCCGTGGTGGTTCACCCGCTTGTAGTGGTTGTACACCGAGACCGAGAGCGCCTTCTTGGCCTGCTCCTGCCCCACCACGTACTGGTCGAGCACCTCCTTGATCTCGCCGGGGGTGGGGACCGGGGTGGCCGCGGTGGCGGCTTCCTTGATCTCCTCCTCGGCCAGGATCTCGTTGCAGAGCGAGATGCACTCGTTGCAGATGTAGACCGAGGGCCCGGAGATGAACCGCTTCACCGAGTCCTTGGACTTTCCGCAGAACGAGCAGCGGAGGTGCTTGTCGCTGGGCATGAGGTCTTGCTGATTGAGAAAAGCGGGGGCGCCCCGCCGCCGTCGATGGCGGGGGGGCGCCGCGGGTGCGGCTAGCGGGTCTCCGGCTCGCTGCGGACCACCTCGATCACCTGTCCCTTGTGCTGGATCACGTGGTCGATCAGGCCGTACGCCACCGCCTCTTCCGGGCCCATGAAGCGGTCGCGGTCGAGGTCCTCGGCGATCCGCTCGGGCGTCTGCCCGGTGTTCTCGGCGTAGATCATGTTCATCCGCTCGCGCACGTACAGGAGCTCGCGCGCCTGGATCTCGATGTCGGCCGCGGTGCCCTGGCTGCCGCCGCTGGGCTGGTGCAGCATGATGCGCGCGTTGGGGAGCGCGTAGCGCTTCCCCTTGGTCCCCGCCGACAGGAGGAAGCTGCCCATGCTCGCCGCGATCCCCATGCAGTAGGTGTTCACGTCGCAGCTCAGGAACTTCATCGTGTCGTAGATCGCCATCCCCGCGTACACCGACCCGCCGGGCGAGTTGATGTACATGTACACGTCCTTGTCCGGGTTGTCGGACTGGAGGAAGAGCAGCTGGGCGATGATGACGTTGGCCACGTCGTCGTTGATCGCGCTCCCCAGGAACACGATCCGGTCCATCAGCAGCCGCGAGAAGATGTCGTAGCTGCGCTCGCCACGGCTGGAGCGCTCGATCACGTAGGGCGCGTAAACTGGCATCCCGATCCTTCCGTACCGTCAGGTTTAGTGGGAGGGCGGGGCGGCGGGCCGCGCGGCTTTCGGCCGCGCCCCGCCTCCCGGCCCGGGTCCGTTCAGCTCAGCCGTCGGTGTTGTGCGACCGCAGCCACTCCAGCACCTTCCCCTCGGTGATGTCGGCCTCCAGGCTCTGCAGCTGGCCGCCCTTCTCCAGCTCCAGCCACACGTCGCTGGGCGAGCGGCCGCT
>DASQLJ010000516.1:0-7604 GCA_035630095.1 Longimicrobium sp. | reverse complement strand
CTGGGAGGTGAGAAATACTTCGGGGTCACGGTCCGACGGCGAACCAGAAGAATTTCCGGCCCCTCTGTTCAGGTGCCTGATAGAAACCCTCGCCTACGCCGCCTGAGAAAGGCCAAAGTCGAGCTGAGGGCGACCACTTGGCGCCGCGGCTACACCAGTAGTCGCAGCCCGAAGGATCTATAATCGACGGAGCGCTACGGCTAGGTGTCGCATCGACGTGTTATAGCTCCTTCGGCCTGCAAGCTTTAGCGAGGACGCGGCGAGGGCGTGGTCGGCCTCAGGATGACATCGCGTGGGTTGCACAGTCAATCGTAAGAACTGATATGTGATGGAGATGGCTCGTCCCGCCGATCGATCGGCATTCCGAACGTAAGATGAACGAACCGGTGCCGGGTAAGATGCGGTGGTGGCCGACGGGCGGGCTGTGGCGGCATCCCGACTTCCTGCGGCTGTGGGGCGCGCAGGCGGGGAGCGCGTTCGGCAGCCGCATCACGCGCACGGCGCTGCCCATCATCGCCATCCTCACCATCCGCGCGACGCCCACGGAGGTGGCGGTGCTCTCGGCGCTGGGGGTGGCGCCCGGCGTGCTGGTGGGCCTGTTCGTGGGCGGCCACGTGGACCGCGCCGCCAAGCGCCCGCTGCTGATCGGCGCCGACCTGGTGCGCGCGCTGCTGATCCTGACCATCCCGCTGGCGGCGTGGACGGGCTTCCTCGCCATGCCGCAGCTCTACGTGGTGGCCGCGCTGGTGGGGGCCGCGACCACGCTGTTCGAGATCGCCGACAACAGCTACCTCCCCACGCTGGTGGGGCGTGACCTGCTGGTGCAGGGGAACGCGCGCCTGAGCGCCACCGACTCCGTGGCCGAGGCGGCGGGGCCGGGGATCGCCGGGGTGCTGGTGCAGTGGCTCACCGCGCCGGTGGCGGTGATCGTGGACGCGCTGACGTACCTGTGGTCGGCGCTGCTGCTGGGCCGCATCCGCGCGCGGGAGGTGGTCGATCCCCACGCGGCGGGCGGGGCCTCGGTGCTGGGCGACGTGCGCGCCGGCTTCCGCGCCTGCTGGGCCGACCCGGTCGTGCGCCCGCTGCTGCTCGCGGATGCGGTGATGCACCTGTTCGGCGGCTTCTTCATGGCGCTGTACATGATCCTGGCGCTGGAGACGCTGAGCCTGTCGCCCGCCGCGGTGGGGCTGGTGATCAGCGCCGGCGGGATCGGCGCGTTCGCGGGCGCGCTGCTGGCCGAGCCGCTGGGCCGCGTGCGCCGCCCCGGCGTGGCGATGGCCGTTTCGCTGCTGGTGGCGCAGGCCGCGGTGCTCCTGGTGCCGCTCGCGGCGACCGCGGGGCGGCTGGCCATCCCCCTCCTGCTCGCGCAGCAGCTCGTGGGCGACGCGTTCGCGACCGCGTACGGCATCCACGCGCTCAGCCTGCGCCAGCGCGTGCTCCCCGACGCGGTGCTCGGCCGCGCCAACGCCACCTTCCACGTGGCCGTCGGCCTGATGCTGCCCGTCGGCGCGCTGATCGCCGGGCCGCTGGCGAGCGCGATCGGCGTGGCGCCCGCCGCGTGGGTGGGCGCGGTCGGCGGGCTGCTGGCCGTGCCGGTGCTGCTCGCCTCCCCCGTCGCGCGCCTCCGCGCGGACGGTTGAAGTCGATCGGCGTTGTCGTGACGAGCCGGTCCGAATCACCGAACTCCTTCGCAATCATGAACATCCGACCCTATCGCCCTGCGGATCGCGACGAGTGGATTCGCATGCGGGTGGCGCTGTGGCCCGACGAGATGCGGGACGCCGACCTGGACGTCGAGGCCGACGCGTGGCTGACGCGGCCGGACTCGGTGGTGCTCGTGGCCGAGCGGCCGGGCGGCGGGCTGGCCGGCTTCGCGGAGCTGGGCGAGCGGGTGTACGCCGAGGGATGCACCACCTCCCCCGTCGCCTTCCTGGAGGGGTGGTACGTGGACGCGGACGTGCGGCGCCAGCGCGTGGGCGCCGAGCTGGTCCGCGCCGCCGAGGCGTGGGCACGCGGGCGGGGCTACAAGGAGATGGGATCCAACACGCAGCTCGAGAACGTCGACTCGCAGCGCGCCCACGCGGCGCTCGGGTTCGAGGAGGTCGAACGCCTGGTCGAGTTCCGCAAGTCGCTGTGACGGACGCGTGTCTCTCGATTCGCCGTTGAAGTCCGCGAAGGCGGACTGCGTGCCGTTGTAGCGGCGAGTTCACTCGCATATTTGTCCTGCTACCGCGTTCTGAACACGCGATGGTCGAAGGATCGTGGTGCGGGAGAAACGAATGGGTTCGGCGGGAGTATCATCGCCCGCCCCCAGTGCGACACCACACACGTATCTCCATCCCCCAATCCCCACCCGCGGAAAGCCGGACGCCGATGATCGACCTGTTCACCATCGAAGATTTTCTCGATCCGCAGACGCGGGAAGCGATGCTGGCGGAGCTCCGTGCGGCGGACGGTGGGCCGTCGTCGACGCTGTCGGGCGGGGTGCAGACGGCGGTGCGCCGCAGCACCCGCGTGGACGTGTCGCCCGAGACGCGCGAGCGGGTGCGCGAGCGGCTGATGGCGCACAAGGGCGCGCTGGAGGAGCACTTCGGCGTAAGCCTGAGCGGGTGCGAGGCGCCGCAGTTCCTGCGCTACCGCGAGGGCGACTACTTCGTGGCGCACCAGGACGGCAACACGCCGCTGGTGTACGACGACTCGCGCTTCCGGCGGGTGTCGGCGGTGGTGTTCGTCACGCCGCGCTCCGACGAGCCGGCGCCGGGCACCTACGGCGGCGGCGAACTGGTGTTCCACGGGCACTACGCCACCGCGCCCAACCTGCGCGTGAACGCGCCGGCCGGGCCCGGCACGCTGGTCACCTTCCGCGCCGAGACCACGCACGAGGTGCTGCCGGTCACCCACGGCGAGCGCTACACCATCGTCTCCTGGTTCCGCTGAGCCGGCGGTGGCACGCGTCCGGCATGGACCACCGGCCCCGGTGAGATCGCTGGCGGAGAGCCGCGATCGCGCCGGATGCCGCGGTGCCGTTGTGGCATCCACGGCTTGCCGCTAGCCTTCATCCGTTTCCCGGCACCCACGCCGCCGGGCGCCGCCGACACCGTACAGAGGGAGCTGCGTTGGACGCCAGGACCGTGCTCATCGTGGAAGACGACGATGCGAGCGTCGACATCTTCTCGACCATCCTGCGCCACGGCGGCTACGAGGTGCTGAGCGCGCGCACCGCCGCCGAGGGCGCGGCGGTGGCGCGCGAGCACGTTCCCCACCTGGTGGTGGTGGACATCGGCCTCCCCGACGCGCCCGGCTTCGGGCTGCTCGACGAGCTGACCGACGACCCGATCACCGCGCACATCCCGCTGATCGTGTGCACGGTGCACGTCTTCGAGCACGACGAGCGCCGCGCCCGCCGCGCCGGCGGCGACATGTTCCTCCGCAAGCCGATCGAGCCGAGCGAGCTGCTGCGCTGCGTGCAGAAGCTGCTGGCGTCGCCCCCCGCCGCCACGCCCGTCGAAGAGCTTTCGTCCTGACCGCGCCGCGCCGTCACCCCCGCCCACCCATCCGTCGCGTATCCCACCGAATCGAAATCCTCCACGTTGCGTAGTGCGTCCGGAGGATGATTAGACCCTTCGCCACACCCGAAATCCCCGGATGGACACGCTCCAGGGCCGCGTCACGCGGATCCGCCACACCGCCGAGGTGACGGGAAACAGCTCCCGCACGCGGACCGTGCACATCGCCGTCCTCGAGCTCGGCGACGTGCTGGTGACCTTCCGCTCCGCCGCGCCGGCGCTGATCGAGGACGGCGACGAGGTGCGGATCGTCGGCTACACCGACGAAGGCGGGCGCACGCTGGAGGCGGTGGCGTTCCACAACCTCACGCGCGACGTGGTGGACGACAACGTGCCCCAGCCGGGATGCGCCGGCGCGGTCGGGTGCATCACGGCCGCGGCGGTGGCGGGGGTGTCGGCGGTTCCGCTGTTCACCCGCGAGCCGCTGCTGCCGATGCTGCGCGAGATGGTGCCGCTCTGGCTGCCGGTGGTGGTGCTCGTGCCGCTGCTCGTCGCCCTCCTCATCGACCGCCGCCGCGCCGCCGAGCGCCGTGACGTGCTGGCGCTGCTGGAGGGGTGATCGAATTCGCCTGATCCGGACGCGCGGCGTGGTGGCGAGGCGCGTGCGTGGGCGATATCCTCACGTCCCGGGCCGTTCGATCCGCCTCCAGCCGTCGGAATCCTTCCCGAGATGACGCGACCGTCGCATCGCTACGTGGCCTTCATGCGCGCCCTGAACGTGGGCGGCCGCATCGTGAAGATGGACCGCCTGCGCGCCCTGTTCGAGGAGCTGGGCTTCGCGAACGTCGCGACCTACATCGCCAGCGGCAACGTGATCTTCGAGAGCCCCGAGACGGACACGGGGAAGCTGGAAACCACCATCAACATCCACCTGGAGAAGGCGCTCGGCTACACGGTGGGCACCTACGTCCGCACCCCCGCCGAGCTGGCCGCGATCGCCGCGCACCGCCCCTTCCCCGCGAAGGAGCTGGACGCGCCGGGGCACACGCTGTACGTCAACTTCCTCCCCCGCGCGGTCGGCGGGGACGCGGTGGAGAGGCTGATGGCGCTGCGCACGGAGGGGGACGATTTCGCCGTGCTCGGCCGCGAGATGTACTGGCTCGCGCGCGGCAAGCTCAGCGACTCATCCATCACCGGGCCGCGGCTGCAGAAGGCGCTCGGGGTGCCGATGACCAACCGCAACCTGAACACCGTCCGCAAGCTCGCTGAGAAGTACGCCGGCTGACCGATCTCCAGGCTCGCCTGCGCCTGCGGCCACCTGATCGTGGAACAGCCGCCCGGGTCCGCGGACGATCCGGCGCCGCGGGCGTAATCTGGATCTACCCGCCCCTCGCTACATCCACCCTCCCGCCGCGATCCGCCGATGATGTCTTTCGCCCTCTCCCACACAGATTGGATCGAGCACCCGGGCCTGGCACTGCTGTTCGCGTCGATCGCCGCGGCGCTCGTGATCGTCTTCACCCGCCTGTACGCCGCCGCGAACCCGCCCGAAACGCGCGACGCGATCAAGCGCGGCGAGGCCAAACCGGTGTGGACACGGGGGATGTGGCTCAGCATCCTCGGCGCCTTCGTGTCGCTGGGGCTGGTGCTGGCCTGCTGAGCCCGCGGCCCGGCATCGGCGGAACACGTCGTTCGGAAGATTCGAAACGGAGGGGATGATGACGGGCGTGCTCTACGACACCATCGGGCGGGGATACGCGGCGCACCGCCGGCCCGACCCGCGCATCGCGGCGCGGATCGAGGCGGCGCTGGGGGATGCCGCGTCGGTGCTGAACGTGGGCGCGGGCACGGGCTCGTACGAGCCGGCGGGACGCCGGGTGGCCGCGGTGGAGCCGTCGGCGGTGATGGCGGGGCAGCGCGCGGCGGGCGCGGCGCCCGTGGTCCGCGCGTGGGCCGAGGCGCTGCCCTTTCGCAACGGGTCGTTCGACGCGGCGATGGGGGTGCTCACCCTCCACCACTGGCGCGACTGGCGCCGCGGCGTCGCCGAGATGCGGCGGGTGGCGCCGGGACGCGTGGTGCTGCTCACCTGGGATCCCGACAGCTTCGGCACCTGGCTGACGGACGAATACTTCCCCGAGGTCCTCCCCGCCGACCGCGCCATCGTCCCCACGCTCCCCGACCTCATCGGCGCGCTGGACGCGGCGGACGTGCTCCCCGTGCCGATCCCGGCGGACTGCACCGACGGCTTCCTGGCCGCGTACTGGCGCCGCCCGGCCGCGTACCTCGAGCCCGCCGTCCGCGCCGCCATCTCGGTGTTCGCGCGCATCCCCGACCCCACCCCGGCGCTCGCGCGCCTCGCCGCCGACCTGGCCGACGGCACCTGGGAGCGCCGCTGGGGCACCCACCTCCCCGCCGACGAGCTGGACGTGGGCTACCGTCTCGTCGTCTCCCGCCCCACCTGAGCTCTCCGGTCGAGCCGCGATGCTCTCCACCGGGTTGGTGGAGCCTCGCGCAGTTTGCGAGGCTTCTCGTAGTTGTTGCTGCGGCGCTGCGGCTTCAGCCGCCGGTGAGCGGGCCATGGCAAAACCCCGCCACCCGCCTCGCCGTAGGGGGCTGGGTAGCCGGGCGACGCCATCGGTCTGCCGAGCCGTCCGCGGAGCGCGCGGCGGACGACGGCGCCCCGTGCCAGCCGGAGCGTTGCCCGGTAGATTGGAGCCGATGCGCCGCAGACTCCACGGAGAGCCCGTTTGACCGATCCGATCCCCGAACCGCCCGGCGCCGGAGCAGCGCCCGGGCCCCAGCGTGCCCCGTTGATGGTGGCGCCCAAGCCCCACGGCGCCGACTACGGCTACGTGCACGGGGGCGCGCACCCGTCCACGCGCGAGCAGCTCGTGGAGCGCCTGCGCGAGGGGCGGCCCACGCCGCTGGTGTGGACCCCCGAGACCGAGGGCATCGTGCCGCCGTGGACGCTGCCGTACCTGTTCGAGGCGTACCGCGACCACGGGCTGCGGCACTCGCGCAAGGTGGCGCTCACCTGGCTGTGCATCAGCCTGGCGCTGCTGGGGTGGGCGGCCACGTTCGGCAACTTCGTCTTCGTCAACGGCTTCGTGCTGGTGGGCTTCCTGGCCGCCTCGATCGCGCTCTACTCCGCGCTGGAGTGGGGCCGCTTCCGCCGGCTGACGCCGGGGAAGCTGGCGGTGGAGGTCCGCGAGCGCCGCACGCGGCTCCCGCCCCGCAGCGGCCCCGCGCGGTGGACGCAGGTGCTCGCCGGCTGCATCGGGCTGGTGGTGCTGGTGCAGAGCATCTTCGCCGTTGCCCACGGGCACGTGCCGGTGCTGCCGGGCACCGACGTGAACCTGGAGAGCATCGACGCGGCGGGCGTGGTGAACGCGGCCATCACGCAGGGGGGCGAGTACTGGCGGCTGCTCAGCGGCGCCTACCTGCACGACGGGCTGCTGCACTTCGGCTTCAACGTGATGGGGATCCTGGCGCTGGGGCGCTTCCTGGAGGCGTTCGCCCACCGCGCCTACGTGCCGCTGGTGTTCCTGCTCACCTCGCTGGCGGCCACCAGCACCAGCGTGATCGTCGCGCTCGCCGACGCGTCCGTCGGGGCGTCGGGCGGGGTGCTGGGGCTGTTCGGCTTCCTCGCGGTGATGGCGCGGATCCGGCGCGACATGCTCCCGCCGGGCTTCGGCCGCGCGATCCTCGCGGACATCGCGGTGATCACCATCATGGGCGTGCTGGGCGCCGGCTACGTGGACAACGCCGCGCACGCCGGCGGCTTCCTCAGCGGCGCCGCGCTCGGGTGGCTGATGATCCCCCGCGGCGGCCGCACGCCGTACTGGGAGCCGTCGCGCGCCATCCGCGTCCTCGGCACCGCGTCGCTCGTCATCCTGATGCTCGGCGCCGTGTCCACCGCCGCCTGGCTCGTCGTCGCGCTCTTCTTCTGATGCTAATCCGGAGTCCGAAAAGTGGGTGCCGGGGCCGGCCACGGAAACCGCGGATGTGGGCGTGTCCCTCCGCTGCGCTCCGGGCCGGGCTTCGCGCGCCGTAGGCAACGATACCGCCGTTGCCAACGGCGCCGAGCCGCCGGCGCGC
>DASQLJ010000515.1:0-5484 GCA_035630095.1 Longimicrobium sp. | reverse complement strand
CCATGAAGCTGCTCGCGTTCCTGCTGCGCAACTCGCCGCGCGCCGTGCTGGTGGCCATCGCGGCGGGCGTCGTCAGCGGCCTCGCCCACACGGCGCTGCTGGCGCTGATCAACCGCGCGCTGCACGAGCCCGCGTCGAACGCGCTGGTCCCGGCGTTCGTGACGGTGCTGCTGGCCCTCCCGCTCCTGCGCATGGCCTCCACGTACGTGCTGACGATGCTGGGGCAGCGCGCCGTGATGACCCTGCGCATGCAGCTCTCGCGCGCCATCCTGGACGCGCCGCTGGGGCGGCTGGAGGCGCTGGGGGCGCACCGGCTCCTGGCCACCATCAACGACGACGCCGGCGCCATCGTGGCGGCGCTGCGCATGGTCCCCGCGGTGCTGGCCGACTTCGCCATCGTGGTGGGCGGGCTCGCGTACCTGTGGTGGCTCTCCGTCCCGGTCTTCCTCCTCTTCCTGGCCTGCCTGCTGGTGGGGGTGGCCACCTACCAGTACCCGCTGGCCAAGGGGGCGTCGTTCCAGCGGAAGGTGCGCGCCGAGGCCGACCGGCTGTGGGAGGACCTGCGCGGCGTGATCGACGGGATGAAGGAGCTGAAGCTGCACACGGGGCGGCGCGAGGCGCTGCTGCGGCGGATGGACGACACCGGGCACCGCGCGCGGCGGCTGAGCCTGCGGGCGGTCCTCTACTTCCACGCGGCGGCCGGGTGGGGGCAGGTGCTGGTGTTCGGGATGATCGGGCTGATCCTCTTCGCGCGCCCCGGCGGCGGGACGCTGGACGCGCAGGCGCTCACCGGCTACGTGCTGGTGATCCTGTACCTGACCGGCCCGATCGAAGCGCTGATGAACAGCTTTCCCGCGCTGAACGCGGCGCAGGTGGCCATGGACCGGGTGAAGGAGGTGGGGATCACCCTGGAGGCCGCCGCCCCCGCGGCCGCCGCCGGCGCGCCGCTCCTCCTCCCCGCCGCGCACGAGGGCGAGGCGCTGGAGCTGGTGGACGTGGCGCACCGCTACGGCGACCAGGGTGGCGACAGCCCGTTCTCCCTGGGGCCGCTGGGGCTGCGGGTGGAGCCGGGCGAGCTGGTGTTCATCACCGGCGGCAACGGGAGCGGGAAGACCACGCTGGCCAAGGTGCTGGCCGGGCTGTACGCCCCCGCCTCGGGCCAGGTGCGCATCGGCGGGCGGCTGGTGACCGACGAGAACCGGCGCGAGTTCCTGGACCGCTTCACGGTGGTGTTCTCGGACTTCTACCTCTTCGAGTCGCTCCTGGGGCTGGAGGGGGAGACGCTGGACGAGCGCGCGCGCGAGTGGCTGCGCAAGCTGCAGCTGGACGACAAGGTGAAGGTGGAGAACGGGCGCTTCTCCACCACGGCGCTCTCGCGCGGGCAGCGCAAGCGGCTGGCGCTGCTCACCGCGTACCTGGAAGACCGCCCGATCTACATCTTCGACGAGTGGGCGGCCGACCAGGACCCGCAGTTCAAGCAGGTCTTCTACCGCGAGCTCCTCCCCGAGCTGGCCGCCCGCGGCAAGGCGGTGGTGGTGATCAGCCACGACGACCGCTACTTCGACGCCGCGCACCGCCTGGTGAAGCTGGACTACGGGCGGATCGTGCCCGTGGAGCGCGACGCCGGGCCGGCGGCGCTCCCGGCCGCGGTCCCCGCGGGGCTGGCCGCCCTCCCGGTCGTGGCGGGGTAGGGGGTGGCCATGCGCGGACCGCGCGACGCGGCGACGCTGGGGGAGCTCCTGCGCTGGCGGGCGGAGCGCACCCCCGACCAGCTCGCGTACACCTTCCTGGTGGACGGCGAGGAGGCCGAGGCGCGCCTGACCTACGGCGAGCTGGACCGGCGGGCGCGCGCGGTGGCGGCGCGGCTGCAGGAGATGGACGCCGCCGGGGAGCGCGCCCTCCTCCTCTACCCGCCCGGGATCGACTACATCACCGGGTTCTTCGGCTGCCTGTACGCGGGGGTGGTGGCGGTGCCGGTGTACCCGCCGCGCGCCAACCGCACGCTGGAGCGGCTGGAGGCGATCGCCGCCGACGCGCGCCCCGCGCTGGCGCTGGCCGCGCCCGAGCTGCTGCGCGCCGCCGACGGGCTCCTGGGCGACACCCCCGCGCTGGCGGCGGTGCGCTGGCTGGCGACGGCCGACCTCCCCGACGCCCTGGCCGACCAGTGGACGCCGCGGCCGCTGGACGAGGGGACGCCGGCCTTCCTGCAGTACACCTCCGGGTCGACCTCCACCCCGCGCGGGGTGATGCTCTCGCACGGGAACCTGCTGCACAACCTGGGGCTGATCCACGCCTTCTTCGGGCACTCCGAGGCGTCGCGGGTGGTGGTGTGGCTCCCGCCGTACCACGACATGGGGCTGATCGGCGGGATCCTGCAGCCCTTCTACGGCGGCTACCCGGCGGTGCTGATGCCGCCGGTGGCCTTCCTCCAGCGGCCGCTGCGCTGGCTCCAGGCGGTCTCGCGCCACCGCGCCACCACCAGCGGCGGGCCGAACTTCGCCTACGAGCTGTGCGTGCAGAAGATCGGCCCCGAGGAGCGCGCGGGGCTCGACCTGTCGAGCTGGACGATCGCCTTCAACGGCGCCGAGCCGGTGCGCGCCGAGACCATGGACGCCTTCGCCGAGGCGTTCGCGCCGTGCGGCTTCCGGCGCGAGGCGTTCTACCCCTGCTACGGCCTGGCCGAGGCCACGCTGATCGTCAGCGGGAGCCGGCCGGGCGCGGGGTACCGCGCGCGCCGGGTGGACGCCGGGGCGCTCGCCGTGCACCGCGTGGCCGAGGCGGCCCCCGGCGCCGACGCGCGGACGCTGGTGGGGAGCGGGCGGGGCGCGGCCGGGCAGCGGCTGGCCGTGGTGGACCCGGAGACCGGCGTCCCCTGCACGGCCGGCCGGGTGGGGGAGATCTGGGTGGCCGGGCCCAGCGTGGCGCGCGGCTACTGGGCGCGGCCCGAGAAGACGGCGGAGGTGTTCGGGGCTCGCCTGGCCGGCAGCGGCGAGTGCCCCTTCCTGCGCACCGGCGACCTGGGGTTCGTGGCGGCCGACGGCGAGCTGTTCGTGACCGGGCGGATCAAGGACCTGGTGATCATCCGCGGGCGCAACCACTACCCGCACGACCTGGAGGCCGCCGCGGGCGCCAGCCACCCCGCGCTGCAGCCCGGCAAGGGCGCCGCCTTCGCGCTGGAGGCCGGGGGCGAGGAGCGGCTGGTGGTGCTGCACGAGGTGCGGCGCCAGGGGGTGCGCGCGGCGCTGGACGAGGTTCCCGGCGCGGTCCGCCGCGCGCTGGCGCTGGAGCACGGGGTGCGGGTGCACGCGGTGGGGCTCCTCCCGCCGGGCGCCATCCCCCGCACCTCCAGCGGCAAGACGCAGCGCGTGGCCTGCCGCGAGGGCTTCCGGGCCGGCACCTTCTCCTTCCTCCACCTCGACGTGCTGGACGGCGCGGCCGAGCCGTCGCCGCTTTCGGTGGAGGGGGGCGGGGAGATCTCCCGCGAGCTGCTGGAGGCCGCCGAGGCGGGGGAGCGGCCCGAGATCGTCGCAACGTACCTGGAGGCGTGCCTCGCCCGCGCCGGCGGGATCCGCATGACGGCGGCGGAGCGTGATCAACCGCTCGCCGCGCTGGGGATCGACTCGCTGGGCGCGGCGACGCTGGCCTCCGTGCTGGAGACGGAACTGGGCGTCCACCTCTCCCCCGCGCGCGTCCTGGAGGCCGAGGGCGTGGACGCGCTCGCGCTCGACGTGCTGGAGGCGCTCCTCCTTCCGTCCGCCCCTGCGTCCGCGCTCCCGTCCGCTCTTCCGTCGACGACGACGACCGCGGGGGATGCGGAGACCGGCGGCGAGGTGGGGCGCCCGTCGTTCGCGCAGGAGCGGCTCTGGCTGCTGGACCGGCTGCGGCCGGGGGACCCGTCGTACGTGGTGGCGGGCGCGGTGGAGCTGCGCGGGCGGCTGGACGCGGAGGCGCTCCGGCGCGCGCTGGACGAGGCGGCGCGGCGCCACGACGCGCTGCGGCTGCGCTTCTCCGCCGCGGACGGGCGGGTGGCGGCGCGCGTGGCCGATCCCGAGCCGGTCCCGTTCGAAACCGTCGACCTGGCGGGGATGGAGGCCGGGGAGCGGCGGCGGACCGCGCGCGCCCTGGAGGTCGAGGCCGCGCGCGAGCCGTTCGACCTGGAGCGCGGCCCGCTCCTGCGCGCGCGCCTCCTCCGCCTTGCTGCGGACCGGCACCGGCTGATCCTGGCGACGCACCACGCGGCGTGCGACGGGTGGTCGGCCGGGGTGCTGCTGCGCGAGGTCGCGGCACTGTACGCGGCCTTCGCGGCGGGCGATCCGTCGCCCCTCTCCACCCCCGCGCCGCGGGTGCTGGAGGCGGCGGCCCGCCAGCGCGCGGCGCTCACCCCGGAGCGGGCGGCGCGGCAGGTGGAGTACTGGCGCGGCCGGCTGGCCGGCGCCGCGCCGCTGGAGCTGCCGGCGGACCGCCCGCGTCCCGCCGTTCCGGCCCCGGACGGCGCGCTCCACCGCTTCTCCCTCTCCCCCGCGCTCGCCGGGCGGCTGCGGGCGCTGGGGCGCGCGGAGGGCGCCACCCTCTTCACCGTCCTCCTCGCCGGCTTCCAGGCGCTGCTGGCGCGCCACGCCGGCGAGGACGACGTGGTGGTGGGCTCGCCCGCCGCCGGCCGCGACGCGCCGGAGCTGCGCGACGCGCTGGGGTGCTGGATCAACCCGCTGGCGCTGCGCACCGACCTTTCGGGCGCGCCCACGGCGCGCGAGGCGGTGCGGCGGGCGCGGGCCACGGTGCTGGGCGCGCTGGCGCACGCCGACGTCCCCTTCGAGCGGCTGGTGGAGGAGCTGCGGCCGGAGCGCGGCCCCGGGCGCCACCCCTGGTTCGGCGTGCTCTTCGCCTTCCACGCGGGGACGCTGGCGCCCGCCGCCCTCCCCGGCCTGGAGCTGCGCCCGCGGCTGATCGACAACGGCACCGCCAAGTACGACCTGAGCCTGCACGCGGGCGAGCGCCCGGGCGGCGGGGTATGGGCGGCGCTGGAGTACGCCGCCGCCCTCTTCGACGCGGGGACGGCGGCGGGAATGGCGGCGCGGCTCACGCGGCTGCTGGAGGGGATGGCCGCCGCGCCGGACGCCCCGCTGGCCGAGGCCGGGATGATGGGGGAGCCCGAGCGGCGGCGCGTGCTGGCGGAGTGGAACGCCACCGCGCGCCCGTACCCGGCGTCGTCGTGCATCCACCACCTCTTCCAGGCGCGCGCGGCGGCGACGCCGGAGGCGGTCGCGGTCGAGTCGAACCGACGCGCGCTCACCTACGCGGAGCTGAACGCCCGGGCGAACGGGCTGGCGCACGCGCTTCGGGGGCTCGGCGTGGGACCGGACGTGCTTGTGGGCGTGTGCGTGGAGCGCGGGGTGGATCTGCCGGCGGCGGTGCTGGGGGTGCTGAAGGCGGGCGGGGCGTACGTGCCGCTGGACCCGTCGTACCCGCGCGAGCGGCTGGAGTACA
>DASQLJ010000514.1:0-6775 GCA_035630095.1 Longimicrobium sp. | reverse complement strand
CCGACCCCTTCGGCGGCGGCGGGCGGATTTACCGGACGGGGGACCGGGTCCGCTGGCTGGCCGACGGGGAGATCGCCTTCCTGGGGCGGCTGGACGGGCAGGTGAAGGTGCGCGGGCACCGGGTGGAGCCGGGCGAGGTGGAGAGCGTGCTCCTGGAGCACCCCGGGGTGCCCCGGGCGGCGGTGGTGGTGCGCGAGGGCCCCTCGGGCGACCGGCGGCTGGTGGCGTACGTGGCGGCCGGAGACGCGGCTCCCGATCCCGCGGAGCTGCGCGCCTGGCTGCGCGAGCGGCTCCCGGAGCCGATGGTCCCCTCCGCCGTCGTCGTGCTGGAGTCGTTCCCCCTCACCCCCAGCGGCAAGGTGGACCGCCGGGCGCTCCCCGCCCCCGACGACGACGCGGCGGGCGCGCGCGGCTACGTGGCGCCGCGCACCGCGGCCGAGGCGGCGATCGCGGGGATCTGGGCCGAGGTGCTGGGGCGCGAGCGGGTGGGCGCCGAGGACGACTTCTTCGAGCTGGGCGGGCACTCGCTCCTGGCCACGCGCGTGGCCTCGCGGGTGGGGGCGGCGCTGGGGGTGCGGCTCCCGCTGCGGGCGCTGTTCGAGGCGCCCACGGTGGCGGGGGTGGCCGCGCGGGTGGAGGCGCTGCTGGGCGCCGCGCCCGACGCCGGGCCGCCGCCGATCGTCCCCGTCCCCCGCGAGAGCGGGCTCCCGCTCTCCTTCGCGCAGCAGCGGCTCTGGCTCCTGCACCAGATGGAGGCCGGCGGCGCCTACAACATCCCCGTGGCGCTGCGGGTGTCGGGGGCGCTGGACGCGGCGGCGCTGGCGTGGGCGCTCACCGGGGTGGTGCGGCGCCACGAGGTGCTGCGCACCACCCTGCACGCCGACGCCGACGGCCGCCCGGTGCAGGTGGTGGGCCCCCCCGCGCCCGCGCTGCTCCCGGCGGTCGACCTGTCGGCGCTGGACGACGCGGCGCGCGAGCACGAGGCGCGGCGGCTGGCGCGCGCCGAGTCGACGCTGCCGTTCGACCTGGAGCGGGGGCCGCTCTACCGCTGCGCGCTGCTGCGCCTGGCGCCCGGCGACACGGTGGTGCTCTTCACCCTGCACCACGTGGTGAGCGACGGCTGGTCGATGGAGATCCTGGTGCGCGAGGTGTCGGCGCTCTACGGCGCCTACCTGCGCGGCGAGGCGCCCGCGCTCGCGCCGCTGGCCGTGCAGTACGCCGACTACGCGGCGTGGCAGCGGGGGTGGCTGCGGGGCGAGGTGATGGAGCGGGAGCTGGCGTACTGGCGCGGGGCGCTCGCCGGGGCCCCCGCGGTGCTGGCGCTTCCCACCGACCGGCCGCGCCCGCCCGTGCAGGGCTTCGCCGGGCGCTCGGTGTCGGCGAGGCTGGCGCCGGAGGTCTCCGCGCGGCTCGCCGAGCTGGGGCGGCGGGAGGCGGCGACGCCCAACATGGCGCTGCTGGCGGCGTTCGCGGCGGTCCTCTTCCGGCACACGGGGCAGGAGAAGGTGATCGTGGGCGCGCCGATGGCCAACCGCGCGCACCCCGAGGTGGAGGGGCTGATCGGCTTCTTCGTCAACCTCCTCCCCGTCTGCGTCGACCTCTCGGGCGATCCGCCGCTGCTGGAGCTGGTGCGCCGGGTGCGGGCCGTCTCGCTGGAGGCGTACACCCACCAGGAGCTCCCCTTCGAGCGCCTGGTGGAGGCGCTGCAGGTGCCGCGCCTTCCCGGGGTGCCGCCGCTGGTGCAGGCCGTGTTCGCCTTCGAGCACGTCCCCGAGGGCGGCGAGGCCGGGTTCCCCGGGCTGGACGTCTACCCGCTGGCGGGGGTGGTGGACGACACCGCCCGCTTCGACCTGCGGCTCACGGTGGCGCAGGAGGGCGGCGCGCTGGGCGCCTCGCTCGCCTACGACGTGGCGCTCTTCGACGGGGCCACCGCCGCGCGGCTGCTGGCCGACTTCCAGGCGATGGCCGACGCGCTGGCCGCCGCGCCCGAGACGCGCGTGCTGGACGTGCCGCTCGCCGGCCGCCCCGCCGCCGCGCCCGCGCGCGAGGAGCCCCGCGCCGCGCTCGCAGAGTCGGCCGAGTTCGACTTCGAGGCGCTCGGCGCGTGATCCAGGCGGATCGGCGCCGAATCGGCCGACAGCAATTTCACACGGAGTCAACGGAGTCAACGGAGTCAACGGAGTCGACGGTGGATGACGGAACGACGCCGACTCCAATCCCTGCCGTCGTCCCGAGCTCCGTGCGGGGGAGAATCACCTGAAGGTTCACGCAGAGTCAGCAGAGTCAGCAGAAAAGAACAGCGGTCGATTCGGGCGGTTCCGCCAACTCTGCTGACTCTGCTGACTCTGCTGACTCTGCGTGAAACCCGACTCCGTCCGCGCCGCGCTACCATCGGCGCGGTGATCCGAATCCGATCGCTCGGCGCGCAGTCGCTGTGATCCTCGCTCCGCTCCGGAATCCACACCCCTGGCCGTACCCGCAGGCAACCAACCGCATGCTAGACACACAGACCCCGCGGCTCACGCTCGACCGCATCCTCTGGGACGAGCGCGCCTACTGGCTGGACCGCCTTCCGCGCGAGCCGGTGGAGCCGGCGCTGATCCCCGACCACGCCGCCCCGGAGCGCGGCGAGGAGCGAGACGGCGTGGCGTTCGCGCTGGACGATGGCGCGCACCGGGCGCTCTGGCGGCTCTCCCGCGGCGATCCGCTGCTGGTGCACGCCACGCTGCTGGCCGCGCTTCAGCTGTGCCTGGCGCGCTACGCGGGGTACGGCGCGGTGTTCGTGGGGAGCCCGCCGCGGGGCGGCACCGCGGGGGCGGACGAGCCCAACGCCTTGGCCATCGCCGGCCGGGTGGAGCCCGCCACCCCCTTCCGCGACCTCCTCCTCGCCGCGCGCCAGTCGCTGGCCGAAGCCTACACCCGGCAGTCGTACCCCTTCCCGCGGCTTCTGAAGGATCTGGGGCTGGACGGCGCCGGGCCGGGGTGCCCCCTCTTCGCCGCCACGCTGGCGCTGGAGGGGTTCCACGCGCCGCTGCTGGACGCGGGCGAGGCGCTGCGCATCGCCGTCCGCGCCGACGAGCACGGGGTGGAGGGGACGGTGCTCTACCCCGCGGCGCGCTACCGGCGCGAGACGGTGGAGGCGTTCGCCGGCCACTTCGCCCACGCCGTCGGGGCGGCGCTCGCGGCCCCGGGGCGCCCGGCCGCCGAGATGGAGGTGATGCGGCCCGGGGAGCGGCGGCGGGTGCTGGAGCAGTGGAACGCGACGGCGCGCCCCTTCCCCCGCGACCTCTGCGTGCACGAGCTGTTCGAGGCGCAGGCCGCGCGCACGCCGGACGCGGACGCCGTGGAGTTCGGCGACGGGCGGCTGAGCTACGCCGGGCTGAACGCGCGGGCCAACCGGCTGGCGCGGGCGCTGCGGCGGCGCGGCGTGGGCCCGGAGACCGTCGTCGCCCTCCTGCTGGAGCGCTCGCCCGAGCTGGTGGTGGCCATCCTGGGCATCCTCAAGGCCGGCGGCGCCTACCTCCCGCTCGATCCCGAGTACCCGGCCGAGCGGCTGCGCTACATGCGCGAGGATTCGGGCGCCCGCGTGCTGGTGACCCGCGGCGCGCTCCTGGAGCGGCTGGGGGATTCGTCCGTCGAGGACGGGATCGTGCTCCGCGTGGACGCGGACGCGCCCGAGGTGGCGGGGGAGGACGAAACCAATCTTTCGACCGAGGCCGGGCCGGAGAACCTGGCGTACGTCATCTACACCTCCGGCTCCACCGGGCGGCCCAAGGGCGCGGCGATCCGGCACCGCGGGGTGGCCAACTACCTCGCCTGGTTCGGCGCCGAGGTGCTGGGCGGCGAGGCGTACGACCTGCCGCTGATCAGCCGCCTCTCCTTCGACGCGGCGGTGCGGCAGATCTACCCGCCCCTGCTCTCCGGCGGGCGGGTGTGGATCCTCCCCGAGGAGGTGCTGCGCGAGCCCGCGGCGCTGGCCGGGGCGCTCGGCGGCCGCGAGCGGCTGGTGGTGGGCGGGGTGCCGTCGCTCTGGGCGATGCTGCTGGAGCAGGTGGAGGCGGGGGACGCGGATCTCCCCGGGCTGCGCAAGGTGCTGCTGGGGGGCGAGGCGCTGGGCGAGGCGCTGGTGGCGCGCACGCGGGCGCGCTTCCCCGGGGTGGAGATCTGGAACCACTACGGGCCGACCGAGGCCACGGTGAACACCACCGTCCTGCGCGTGGAGCCGGGGCGCGAGGTGACGCTGGGGCGCCCGGTCGCCAACGTGCGCCTCTACGTGGTGGACGCGGCGGGGAGCCCGGTGCCGGCCGGCGTGCCGGGCGAGCTGCTGGTGGGCGGGGAAGGGGTGGGGCGCGGCTACCTGGGCCGCCCGGCGCTCACCGCCGAGCGCTTCGTCCCCGACCCCTTCGCCGCCGAGCCGGGCGCGCGCCTCTACCGCTCGGGCGACCGCGTGCGCTGGCGCGCCGACGGCGAGCTGCGCTACCTGGGCCGCATCGACGAGCAGGTGAAGGTGCGCGGCTTCCGCGTGGAGCCGGGCGAGATCGAGCGCGCGCTGGAGCGGCACCCCTCCGTGCGACGCGCCGTGGTGGCCGCGCGTGCCGACGGGGCCGGCGCGTCGCGGCTGGTGGCGTGGGTGGTGGGCGAGGGCGGGGCCGAGCCCGACGCGGCGGCGCTGCGGGCCCACCTGGCCGCGGGGCTCCCCGACTACATGGTCCCCGGCGCGATCGTGGCGCTGGAGGCGCTCCCGCTCACCCCCAGCGGCAAGGTGGACCGCCGCGCCCTCCCCGACCCGGGCGACGACGCCGCGCGCGCCGGGGCGTACGTGGCGCCGCGCACGGCGACTGAAGAGGCGCTGGCGGGGATCTGGCGCGAGGTGCTGGAGGTGGAGCGGGTGGGGGTGGAGGAGAACTTCTTCGCCCTGGGCGGGCACTCGCTGGTGGCCATGCGCGTGGTGTCGCGGGTGCGCCAGGCGTTCGCGGTGGAGCTGCCGATGCGCGCCGTCTTCGAGGCGCAGACGGTGGCGGAGCTCGCCGTGCGCGTGGACCTCCTGCGCGCGCCCGGCGGCCCGGCGGGGGTGCCGCCGATCGTCCCCGTCCCCCGCGACGGGGCGCTGCCGCTCTCCTTCGCGCAGCAGCGGCTCTGGTTCCTGGACCAGCTGGAGCCGGGGAGCGCCGTCTACAACGTTCCCGTGGCGGTGCGGGTCGGCGGCGCGCTGGAGCCCGCGGGGCTGGCGTGGGCGCTCACCGAGGAGGCGCGGCGCCACGAGGTGCTGCGCACCACCTTCGGCACCGGGGCCGACGGCGAGGCGGTGCAGGTGGTGCACGACCCCGCGCCGGTGCGGCTCCCCGTCGTCGACCTCTCCGCGGTGGACGAGGGACGGCGCGACGCGGTGGTCGCCCGGCTGGCGGGCGAGGAGGCGGCGCGGCCGTTCGACCTGGCGCGGGGGCCGGTGCTGCGCTGCACGGTGCTGCGGCTGGAGCCCGAGGACGCGGTGGTGCTCTTCACGCTGCACCACATCGCCAGCGACGCGTGGTCGTCGGACCTGCTGGTGCGCGAGGTGGCGGCGCTCTACGGCGCCTGGGTGCGCGGGGAGGACGCCCGCCTTCCCGACCTCCCCGTCCAGTACGCCGACTACGCGGTCTGGCAGCGCCGCTGGCTGGAGGGCGAGGTGCTGGACCGGCAGCTCGCCTACTGGAAGGCGCGGCTGGCCGGCGCGCCCGCCGTGCTGGAGCTCCCCACCGACCGGCCGCGCGCCGCGGTGACCAGCGCGCGCGGCGGGCTCGCGCCCTTCACCCTCCCCGGCGACATGGCGGCCGGGCTGCGCGCCCTTTCGCGCCGCGAGGGGACCACGCTGTTCATGACGGCGCTGGCCGGCGTGGCGGCGCTCCTGGCGCGCTACGGCGGCGAGCCCGACGTGGTGGTGGGAACGCCGATCGCCAACCGCTCGCGCGCCGAGACCGAGGGGCTGATCGGCTTCTTCCTGAACACGCTGGCGCTGCGGATCGACCTCTCGGGCGACCCCACCGTGCGCGAGCTGCTGGGGCGCGTGCGCGAGACGGCGCTGGGCGCCTTCGCGCACCAGGACCTCCCCTTCGAGCGGATGGTGGGCGAGCTGGGGGTGGAGCGCAGCCTGGGCCACACGCCGCTCTTCCAGGCGCTGTTCACGCTGGAGACGGCCCACGCGGCGCGCGACGAGGTGCCCCCCGAGCCCGGCGGGCTGCGGCTGGCGCGGCTGGGCACGGAGAGCGGGACGGCGAAGTTCGACCTGGACATCGGGATGATCGACCACGGGACGCACGTCTCGGGGGTGGTGGAGTACCGCGCCGGGCTGTTCGAACCGGAGACGATCGAGCGGATGGTGGGGCACCTGCGCGTGCTGCTGGCCGAGATGGCCGCCGCGCCCGGCCGCCGCCTCTCCGCGCTGGAGATCCTCCCCGCGGACGAGCGGCGCCGGGTGGTGGAGGAGTGGAACGCCACCGCCCGCGACTACCCCACCGGGCTCCGCGTCCACGATCTGTTCGCCGCTCAGGCCGCGCGCACGCCGGACGCGTCCGCCCTGGTCTTCCGCGGCCAGACGCTCGCCTACGCGGCGGTCGACGCCCGCGCGAACCGTCTCGCGCACCACCTGCGCGGGCTTGGCGTGGGCCCCGAGGCCCGCGTGGGCATCTGCCTGGAGCGCACCCCCGAGCTGGTCGTGTCCCTCCTGGCGGTCCTGAAGGCCGGCGGCGCCTACGTGCCGCTCGACCCCGCGTACCCGCGCGAGCGGCTGGGCTTCATG
>DASQLJ010000513.1:0-8390 GCA_035630095.1 Longimicrobium sp. | reverse complement strand
AGAAAAGAGCCAGCGCCCCCCATCCCCCGTCCCCAGACGCGGTGCGGGACGACGAAGGCGCCGCGGGAGAGGGGTTCCCGCAGCGCCTTTGTCCATCATCCCCTGATCCCCGGAAAGCCGTGCCGGGTCACCGAACCATCGACGGGCGGACGGGGAGGGTGAGCTCGCCGGGCACGGGGTAGCCGTCCTCCGTGGCGGGATGGAAGGCGAGGCTGCGCACGTAGTTCAGCAGCACCTGCTCCGACGCGCGCTGGATGCGGCCGCGCTCCACGCGCGCCTCGGTGACGGTGCCGCGCTCGTCCAGCCGCACGTGCACCCACACCACGTTCGGATCGGTGAGCAGCGGCGTGGCCGCCTCCGCCGCGCTGTTGTCGCGGATGTCGAAGCGGTTGTCGGCGGTGCGGTACTCCCGGTCGCGCGGGCGGGGGACGCACACCTCGCGACGGCTCACGCTCAGCGCCGGCGGCTCGGCGAGCGCCACGCGCAGGCGCACGCCCCACTCCCGCTCCGCGGCGGGCGCCTGGCGGCGGTGGGCGAACATGAGCTGCTGCAGCGTGTCCGCCAGCGCCTGGGGGACGCTGCTCTCGATCACCGCGCGGCGCACCTGCGTGCCGTCGGGCGAGTGGCGGATGGAGAAGAGGACGTGCCCCTGCGGCCGCCCCGCATCCGCCCACAGCCGCGTGGCGGCCGCCCCGAACGCCCCCATGTCGACGAGTTCGCCGGCGGCGGGGAGCTGCGCCGGGTTCGCGGCCGGCCGGCAGCTTCCGCGCGGCGGGGCATCGCCGGAGGACGAGCGCTGGCCGGGCGTGACGCCGGACGATGCGCATCCCTGCGCGGCCAGCAGTACCCAGGCGAAGAGCGGAAGCCAGCGCGTGCGGTTCATCGACCCGGGTTCGGAACTGGGGAGACGTGTCGCATGAGGTGCGATGGAGAATCGGCTGATGACACCCGGCTTCCGCAGATGCGGGTGCATTGAGGTTAGCACCGGACCGCGGCGTTCGGCTACTCGTCAACGTCGAATCGACGCGTTCGTATCGTATCGAAATCGTCGCGGGAACCGGTGATTCGACGGTGGATGACGGCACGAGCGCGGCGGTGGCAACATCGACCCGCAAGCCCTAGCTTGCGGCGCCACCGGTCGAGACTCCCGCACCCACGCTTTCCGATGTCCGGACTCCGCACCCTTGCCGCGCTGGCCCTGCTGGCGCTTCCCGCGGCGGCCCGCGCGCAGGCGGCCGCGCCGCCGCAGCGCTGGCTGCTGCGCCCCGCGCGCGTGTTCGACGCCGTGACCGCCCAGCCGCACGAGGGGTGGGCGGTGCTGGTGGTGGGCGACCGCATCGCCGCCGCGGGGCCGGCGGGTTCGCTGCAGGCCGCCGGGGCGCGGGTGGTGGAGCTGCCGGGGATGACGCTGCTGCCGGGGCTGATCGAGGGCCACGGCCACCTCCTGCTGCATCCCTACAACGAGACCTCGTGGGACGAGCAGGTGCTGAACGAGGCGCTGGCGCTGCGGGTGGCCCGCGCCACCGCCGCCGCGCGCGCCACGCTGCTCGCCGGCTTCACCACCACGCGCGACCTGGGGACGGAGGGCGCCGGCTACGCGGACGTGGGGCTGAAGCAGGCGATCGAGCAGGGGATCATCCCCGGTCCGCGTATGCTGGTCACCACCAAGGCGATCGTGGCGACGGGGGCGTACGGCCCGCGAGGCGCGCCCGAGTGGCGCCTGCCGCTGGGCGCCGAGGAGGCGAGCGGCGCCGCCGAGGCGGTGCGCGTCACGCGCGACCAGATCGGCCACGGGGCCGACTGGGTGAAGATCTACGCCGACTACCGCTGGGCCGCCGGCGAGCCGTCGCGCCCCACGTTCACCGAGGCCGAGCTGCGCGCGATGGTGGAGGCCGCGACGGACGCCGGCCGGCCGGTGGTGGCGCACGCCAGCACGCCGGAGGGGATGCGCCGCGCCACGCTGGCCGGCGTGGCCACCATCGAGCACGGCGACGAGGGCACGCCCGAGGTATTCCGGCTGATGCGGCAGCGCAACGTGGCGTTCTGCCCCACGCTGGCGGCCACCGAGTCGGTCCGGCAGTACCGCGGCTGGCGGAAGGGGCAGGAGGCCGACCCGCCGCAGGTGGTGCAGCACAGGCGCAGCTTCCGCGCGGCGCTCGACGCGGGCGTCACCATCTGCATGGGCGGCGACGTGGGCGTGTTCACGCACGGCGACAACGTGCGCGAGATGGAGCTGATGGTGGAGTACGGGATGTCGCCGCTGCAGGCGCTGATGTCGGCCACGTCGGTGAACGCGCGCGCCTTCCGCATGGACGACCGCATCGGCAGCGTGCGCCCCAACCTGCTCGCCGACCTGATCGCGGTGGAGGGAGATCCCACGCGCGACCTGTCCGCGCTGCGCCGCGTGCGCTTCGTGATGAAGGGCGGGACGGTTTATCTCGGGCCGGGGATGTAGGGACGGGGGAGTGCTCGACCCAGGGATCTACGCGACGGCGGCTGAAGCCGCAGCTAGAACAATGGGAAGCCTCGCAAACAGCGCGAGGCTGCGGGGGCGGGATCGGGGTGGCGAACGAGCGCAGGTGGCCGCCGCGAGTCAGTCCGATAGCGAAAGATCCCGGCGGGCTCCGATGAGCTCGCCGGGATCTTCGTTTGATCGGAACGCCGCGGTCGATCAGCGGATCGCGCGTTCGGCCTCGGCTTTCATGGCGGGGAGGCCCTGGGCGTGCTCCTGGTATTCGGGGAGCTGGCGGGCGATCTCGGGCGCGTACGATTGCACGAAGCGCTGGTAGAGCTGCTTGGCGGCGGCCTGGTTGCCGCGGCCCAGCTCGGCCTGCGCGGCGGTGAACAGGCCGAACAGGTGCGCGGGGTTGCCGGCCAGCAGCGTGTCGGCCTGGGCGCGGGCGGCGGGGTAGTCGCTGGCCACGAGCTGCAGCGCGGCGAGGTGGTAGCGCCCGTCCGCGTCCAGCGTGTCCACGCGCTGGTAGGCCATCACCGCCATCGGCACGAACTGCCGCGCCTGCGCGGTGTCGCCGGTCGACACGGCCGTCATCACGCGGTTGAAGAGCCGGTCGGCCGCCTCGCGCGGCGACATGCTGGAGAGGTCCACCGCGCCGGGGTTGCCGGCGGGAGCGCCCGCGCCGGCGCCGCCCGGCGCCGCGGGTCCGCCCGCCTGCGCGAACGGCGGCTGCACCACGGCAGCCTGTTCACCGCGCCCGCCCAGGCGCGGGACGAGGACGACGGCGATCAGCGCCAGCAGCGCCAGCGCGGCCACCGCCCACGGCAGCACCGAAGGGCGCGCGGCGGCCGGTGCGGCGGACGGGGTCGCCGCGGCGCCGCACATGTTGCAGAACTTGGCCCCGCGCGGAAGCGGGTTGCCGCACTCGCGGCAGGCGGCGCTCAGCGCGACGCCGCAATGATCACAAAAGCGTCCGGACGCCGCGGCGCCGCACGCGGGACAGGTCTCGCTCGGGGTTTCGATATCGGCCATCAGGTTCCAATCAGTGTCGGGAGCTTGCCGGAAGCGCGCAAACCTACGCGCCGGAAGCATTTCACTCAAGTGCGGGGGATGATCACGGCAGGTGCGTGAATGAAGATGTGATGATTTCCCCGCGCCGCCGACAGATCCTCGGTCGAAGTCCGCGAAGGCGGACTGTGTGCCGTTGTAGCGGCGAGTTCACTCGCATATTCCTCGGTAGAGTTCGCCGGAGCGCGCCTACGATGTCTGCGAGATACGTTGCGAGGCCGGAACTCGCGAGATTCTCCAAATCCAATCCACCTCGCCCCCTGCCAACCACCGTAACTCGTTGCAGCAGGCATGTATATTGTTCTACCTCTGTTCGAACGGGGGCACGCGAAATGCACGTTCCTGGCGCCTCGCTAAAGCCGGACACCGTCGCATGAAACCGAGCGTAAGCCATGCAATCCGCAGCCGAAGCCGTCGTTCGCGACCTGCCCGCCCCCGCGCCCGCCGCGCGGCCGATCCGCGCGCTTCCGGCGGGCGAGATCGCGCCGGACCCGACCGAGCAGATCATCCGCAGGCTGGCCGCCGATCGCCTCCGCGAGCTCGCGGATGACGGGGTGACGCTCGCCTACGTGGCGCGGATGTACGACGTCCCCGCCGACCAGCTCGAGTGGCTGCGGGACGAGCTGCTTCCCTCGCCCCGCTGAGCCGGCGATCGGTGGGGCGGTGAGGCTGAGACGCAGCGAAGGCCCGGCGGGAGCAATCCCCGCCGGGCCTTCGTCCGTCATCCATCGGGCCACCCGCTGTGCGGGATCGGAATCTTATACGGATCCTCCGAACTCCGTTCCACGAGCGGATTGCGTGAGGGATTCGCGCCCGGAGGGCCGAGACGCCGGCGCGCCCGCAGCGGCGTCTCGGGAAGGAGAAAGGCCATGGCGCGCCGGCGGCTCGGCGCCGTTGGCAACGGCGGTATCGTTGCCTACGGCGCGCGAAGCCCGGCCCGGAGCGCAGCGGAGGGACACGCCCGCACCCCGCTCTTCCGTCTCGCCCCCCCCCGGCACCAACTTTTCCGCACTCCGTATCATCCGCCGGCGGCCGTCGTCTCCATCGTCCTAATCAGCCCGCCGACACCCTCACGCGCGGGGCCTCGACCTCGGGCTCGGGGGTGAAATCCTCGCCGGGGTTGATGAAGCGGTCGGTCTCCAGCGCGTACTGGCGGTCGTGCAGCTCGCGGTAGCGGCCGCCCAGCGCCATCAGCTCGCGGTGCGTGCCGCGCTCCACCACCTCGCCGCGCTCCAGCACCAGGATCTGGTTCGCGCTGCGGATGGTGGACAGGCGGTGCGCGATCACGAACGAGGTGCGCCCCTGCCGCAGCCGGCGCAGCCCCTCCTGGATCATCGCCTCGCTCTCGCTGTCCAGGCTCGAGGTGGCCTCGTCCAGGATCAGGATGCGCGGGTCGGCCAGCACGGCGCGGGCGATGGCGATGCGCTGCCGCTGCCCGCCCGAGAGCTTGATCCCCCGCTCGCCCACGATGGTGTCGTAGCCCTGCGGGAAGCCGCGGATGAAGTCGTCGGCGTTGGCGATGCGCGCCACCTCCTCGATCTCGCCGCGCGTGGCGTCGGGCCGGGCGAAGCGGATGTTGTCGGCCACGGTGCCGTCGAAGAGGAAGTTCTCCTGCAGCACCACGCCGAGCTGCGCGCGGTAGTCGGCCAGCTTCAGGTCGTTCAGGTCCTTCCCGTCCACCAGCACCCGGCCCGAGGTGGGGCGGTTGAACGCCATCACCAGGCTCACCAGCGTGCTCTTCCCCGAGCCGCTGCTCCCCACCAGCGCCGTGGTGGTGCCGGCGGGAACGTGCACGTCCAGCCCCTTCAGCACCGGCTGGCCCGGCTCGTACTCGAACCAGACGTTGTCCAGCCGCACGTCGCCCTCGATGCGCGCCACCGGCTGCCGCGAGGCGTCCTCCTGGTCCTCGGTGGCGGTGCGCATGATCTCGCGGATGCGGTCGAGCCCGGCGAACGCCTCGCTCACCTGGGTGCTGATGCTGGCGATCTGCAGCACCGGCGCGGCGAGCAGGGCGGTGAAGGCCAGGTACGCCAGCAGGTCGCCCTGCGTCATCGACCCGTCGATGATGGCGCGGCCGCCCACCAGGATCATCACCATCGCCACGATCCCCGTGACCGCGGTGGCGATGGAGGTGACCATCGAGACGCCGGTGATGGTCTGCGCGACGTTGCGGAAGAGGCGGTTGGCGCCCTTGGTGAAGACGCGCTGCTCGCGCTTCTCGGTGCCGTAGGCCTTCACCACGCGGATGCCGCCCAGCGTCTCGTTCAGCCGCCCCGTCACCTCGGCGGTGATCGCGCCGCGCTCGCGGAACACGGGGCGCAGCCGGTTGAAGGTCATCGCCATCACCGCGCCGAACGCCGCCAGGATCAGCAGGATCCAGAGCGTGAGCTGCCAGTTGAGGTAGAGCAGCGCGGCCACCGCGAACACCGCCGTGATGGCGCCGCCCACGAGCTGCACCAGCCCGGTGCCCACCAGGTTGCGGATCCCCTCGGCGTCGGTCATGATGCGCGAGATGAGCACGCCGGTCTGCGTCCCGTCGTAGAAGCGCACCGGGAGCCGGGTGACGTGCCGCATCACGTTGCGGCGCATGTCGGTGATCGCCCGCTGCGCCGTGATGCTGATCACCTGCGAGAGCGCGAACGAGCCCAGCGCCTGGATCAGCGTGGCCACCGCCACCGCGCCGGCCAGCGGGAGCAGCAGGTCGCTGCGCCCGTCGCCGATCACGTTGTCGAGGAGGTACTTGGAGCTGGCGGGAAGCACCAGCCCGGCCAGGCGGCTCACCAGCGTGAGCGCCAGGCCGACGGCCAGGTACTTCCGGTGCTTCCAGATCAGCGCGCGGGCCTCGCGCCACGCCTCGGGGCTGCGCAGCGCCTTGGGCTTGGGCGGCTTCGCGTCGGTCTTTTCGGGTATGGCCAAGGATCGGTTCCTGGGTGTGGATCGGGATGCGGGCGCGTTGCGGCCGAAGGCGGCCGCGCGGCTGAGCCACCGCCGCCGGATCGATGAATCTAGCGCCGGCGGCGCGGTGGCGCTCGGCCCGGGCGCGTGGGCGGCGCTCATCCGCGCGCGGCGGCCAGCGCCGCGCGAAGGGTGAGCCGCGGCCGCGCCGGCGGCGGGCCGTGGCGGATGATGATCCCCACCGGCTCGTCGTGCGGCACCAGCCTGGGCGGCGGGGCCGCCTCGGGGTCCACCGGTACACCGCGCGGAAGCGTCAGCAGCGCGAACATCGTCATCCCCTCCTCACACCTGGTTTCGCATGGATCGGTGCCGCGGCGGAACCCGTCCGCCGCGGCCGTTCGCGTCAGCCCGCCGTCACTTCGCCCAGCGCGGGGTAGTCCACGTAGCCGTGCGCGTCGCCGCCGTAGAAGGTGGCGCGGTCGGGGGCGTTGAGCGGCGCGCCCTCGCGGTAGCGGCGCACCAGGTCGGGGTTGGCCAGGAACGGCACCCCAAAGCTCACCAGGTCGGCCTGCCCGCTCGCCACGGCCTCGTTCCCCGTGTCCGCTTCGAACCCGCCGTTCACGATCAGCGGCCCGCGGAAGATCGCCCGCAGCACGGCGGAGATCCGCGCCCCCGGCCGCGCCATCGGCCCGGCGACGGGGTCCACCAGGTGCAGGTACGCCAGCCCGAACGGGTTCAGCGCGTACGCCGCGTAGCTGAAGGTGGCTTCCGGGTCCGAGTCGCTCATCCCGTTGACCGCCACCCGCGGCGACAGGCGCACGCCCACGCGGTCGCCGCCCCACACGCCGGCCACCGCGCGGGTGACCTCGACCAGGAAGCGCACGCGGTTCTGGATGCTCCCGCCGTACGGGTCGGTGCGCGCGTTGCTGCCGTCGCGCAGGAACTGGTCGATCAGGTAGCCGTTGGCGCCGTGAAGCTCCACGCCGTCGAAGCCGGCCTCGTACGCCCGCTCTGCGCCCGCGGCGAACTGCGCGACCACGCCGGCGATCTCCTCCGTCTCCAGCGCGCGCGGGGCCACGTACGGCCGCATCCCCTCGTAGGTCAGCACCTGCCCCTCGAAGCCGATGGCGGAGGGCGCCACCGGCAGCTCGCCGCCGTGGAACGACGGGTGCGAGACCCGCCCCGTGTGCCAGAGCTGCGCGAAGATGCGCCCGCCCTCCTCGTGCACCGCGTCGGTCACCTTGCGCCACGCCGCGACCTGCGCGGCGCCGTGGATGCCGGGGGTGTGGGTGTAGCCCACCCCCTGCGGCGACACCTGCGTGCCCTCGCTCACGATCAGCCCGGCCGTGGCGCGCTGGCGGTAGTACTCCACCGCCAGGTCGCTCACGGCATTCCCTTCCACGGCGCGGCTGCGCGTCATGGGCGCCATCACCAAGCGGTTGCGCAGCTCGTACGGGCCGAGCTGGAAGGGCGTGAACAGGTTCCGCTCGCGGTTCGTGTTGCTCATCATCTGCCGGGTCCTCTCTCCCGTCGACCGTCGTTGCAATCGAAACCGTATTCGTTACAGTTACGGATACGGACATACCCATCCCCGGCCCGCTTACGCGAGCAAGGCCATCTCTTCAGCCGCGTCCGGTCACCGCGGCCGCGGCGCGTCGGTCCGTTCGCGCGGCGTGCGCTCGCGCCGGGGCGGCTGCCCCAGCCGCGCGATCACCGTCTCGCGCCCGCCCGGCCGCAGGTCGAGCTTGAGCTCGTGCCCGCGGAACCCCGCACGCTCCACCCGCACCGTGTAGCTCCCCGGCGCCACCCCGGCGAACTCGAAGCCGCCGGTCTCGCCCGAGGTCGTCTCGCTGCGCACCCGCGCCGGGGCCGAGCTGTCGTGCGCGACCAGCGCGACCCTGGCCTGCGGCACCGCGTTCCCCACCCCGTCGGTCACCCGCCCCATCACCCGCCCCGCCTGTGCCTCCGCCGT
>DASQLJ010000512.1:0-4868 GCA_035630095.1 Longimicrobium sp. | reverse complement strand
GCGCCGGCCAGGGCGGCATGCCCACGCTGATGATTCGCGACCGGATGATCGAGGAAGGCGCCTCCATCACCCGCCTGCTCGACAAACTGGAGCACGCCGGGTTCGTCCGCCGCGAGCGCTGCCGCCCCGACCGCCGCCAGGTGATCGGCTACCTCACGGACGAGGGCCGCGCGGTGCTGGACCGGCTGGACCCCGCCGTGCACGCCGCGGGCGAAAAGGCGATGCGCGTGCTGTCGGAGGATGAGCTGACCACGCTGGTATCGCTGCTCGACACCATCCGCTGCGGTCTGCGGAGCGATACGGGCGACTAAGTCTTTCGAGAGAGAGTTGTCGCGGTCGATCGAAAGATGGGGCGGAGCACGAATCGATGCTTCGCATGCAAACTTCTGTTCAAGTGCGCATCTCTGCGCGATTGGCTGTTCACGGCCGCGAGAGCGCGGCAGTCGCCGGGTAGCCGGCGTACCCACACACGGAGAGACGACGATGCTGCGACGGTTGATCCACACCCGCAACGAGCTGGCGCCGGCGATCGCGCGCCTGGTGCTGGGCCTGGTGATGCTCCCCCACGGCCTGCAGAAGCTGTTCGGGATGTTCGGCGGACCGGGGTGGGACGGCACCATCGGGTTCATGACGGGGATGCTGAACGTGCCGTATCCGTTCGCCGTGCTGGCGATCCTGGCCGAGAGCCTGGGCGCGCTGGCGCTGATCCTGGGCTTCCTGGGCCGGGTGGGTGCATTCGGCATCGCCGTGAACATGGTGGTGGCCACCTTCATGGCGCACCTGTCCAACGGCTTCTTCATGAACTGGAGCGGCACCCAGAAGGGCGAGGGCTTCGAGTACCACCTCCTCGCGATCGGCCTGGCCGTGATCGTGATGATCGCCGGCAGCGGCGCCGCATCTGTGGACCGCGCCCTCTCCCGCCGCGACGAGCCCGTGCGCAGCTCGTAGGCGCGTCGGACTGGATCCCGATCATTCGGTGACGAAGGGGCGCGGAGAGGATCTCCGCGCCCTTTGTCTATCCGCGAGCCTTGATCGGTGCGTGGCAGATGATCGTCCCAGCCCCATCCTGTCCGCATTCCATCGGCCGGCAGCAACGACGTTGAGCGACGGCATCTCCACCGAACCTGGCGGTCCGATCGCCCGGACCGGATGCTCCAGGCCAAGGAACCAGCAAGAATGCGGTGGAGCCGACCTCCGGCCCGTCCGTCTACCGTGGGCTGGGGGGCACGTGGATGCGATGGGCGATCACGAGCCACTGGTTGCGGTAGGGGGCCAGCTCGTCCACCACGCAGCCAGCGCGCTCCAGGAGGGCGCGGATGTCATCCGGGCGGTGAAAGGTGGCGATGGGGGTGAGGAAGTAGTCCTCGTACACGCTGCGCAGCGCGTCGCGGTCGCCGGTGCGCCCGCGCTTGACCACCCGCGTCGCCGCGCGGTAGCCGGCGAAGGCCGCGTGGTCGATGGCGCGCGCGACGGCTGGCGCCGCCGTGCCCAGCTCGCGCGCGGCGCGCAGGGCGCTCCCCAGGGTGTGGTAGATGGCCTGGTAGCGGGACGGAGATCGGTACACGGTGACATACATCCGCCCGCCCGGCCGGGTGACGCGCGCCACCTCGGCCAGTGCGCGCTCCACGTCGCCGGTGTGGTGCGCCACCCCTTCGCAGACGACGGCGTCGAACGATGCGTCCAGGAAGGGGAGCGCGAGAGCGGAGCCCCGCACCGCGCGCACCGGGTGGGCCGCGGCCACCAGCTCCACCGAGCGGAGGCTCTGGTCGAGCACCACGACCTCGGAGGCGGCGCCCAGGAGCGCCGGGACGTTGCGCCCGCCGCCGCTCCCCACCTCGGCCACGCGGGCATCGTCCCCGATCCCCGCCAGCGCCTCCACCAGCCGCGCGTCGGGCCGCCACGGGGCGGCGCCGCTGGGCACGCCGAAGGGGCTCTGGTCGTAGAAGGTCTCGCTGCGCCAGGGCTCGGTGTCGAGCAGCGGCCACGCCGGCTCGGCGCCCCCGCGGGTGCGGGCGTACAGGCGCGCGCCCGCCAGGGGCCCGGGAGCCAGGACGACGGCCGTTTCGCCCCACGCGCGGCGCATTCGCGCCGGGGTGGGCGCCTCCTCGGGGGGTGGGAGTGGGGTGTCGGCGGCCGGCCGGCTCACGAAAATCCCTCGCGGGTATCGGCGGCGCCCGCGAGCGCCCCCCGGCCCGTGTCCGCCACGGGGACCGGGACCGAGAAGCAGCGGTTGTCGGGGGCCAGCGAGGTGACGTGGAAGAGCAGCCGGTCCGCGAGCCCGGGACCGCGCGGAAAGTCCAGGGTACCGGGCATGAAGTAGTGCGGATCGAGCCGGTCCTTCTGCACCGTGAGCACCCGCGCCGCCGTTCCGTCGGGGCCCACCCGCCAGAGCGCGGCGAAGCGCCCCGTCTGGCTGGGGCAGAGCTCCGCCGCCACGCCGAAGTAACAGGACGAGCGGTGCGAGCACGAATAGTACGTGGGCCCCTCCAGCGCGGTGATCCGCTCGCGCAGGCCGGTGCGGCGGTCCAGCCGGTACAGGTGGTTCGGGATGAACTCGGCGTCGGTTCCGTAGTAGACGGCGTCGGCGGTGAACTGCAGGCTGATGCACCGCCAGCTCTCGTCGCCGCCCCCCGCCACCTCCAGGGTGCGGAAGCCGTCCGGCGTGAAGAGGATCTGGTTCTCGGCGCCGCGGTCACCCGTGGTGCACCAGAGCCCGCCGGTGTACGGGTCGTGGTAGATGCCGTGGACGTGCCGGACGGCGCCGGGCTGGAAGACGTGCGCCACCTCCAGGCGTGCCTCGCCCAGGCGATAGCGGTACACCAGGATCGGCGTTCGCCCGGGGTTGTTCAGGTACTCGCCGAAGTACACGGCGCCGGCGGCCGCGTCGAGGGCGCACGCGCCGCGCATCACCCGGGCCGGCCGCAGCAGCCCCTTGAGGCGCTCCACCTTCCCCTCGCGCAGCACCCCCACGTCGCGCCCGAAGCTCAGGAAGAAGCGATCGTCCGGCAGGCGGAGCGCGTTGTAGTACATGAAGCGCAGCACCCGCTGCGCCATCCGCAGCCGCGCGGCGACGCGCAGCGCCAGCGGCGTGGGGAAGCGCGCGACCTCCTCGAAGGGGCCGTCCGCGCCGGGCGCCCGGAAGAGGCGGTCGCGGGCCGAGGCGAGCACCAGCCCGGGCTCCACCCACTCCAGCGAGTAGCCGTTCAGCGCGGGCTCGGGGCGTGCCCCGCCGGGCGCGGCGCCGCTCATCCCCCGTCTCCGTTCTTGCGGGCGATGAACGGCCCCATCACCAGGGTGTCCATGCGGGTGCGGAGGAAGCAGTCGATCGCCTCGCCGGGCGAGTCGACGATCGGCTCGTTCTCGTTGAAGCTGGTGTTGAGCAGCACCGGCACCCCGGTGCGGCGCTCGAAGGCGCTGATCAGGCCGTGGTAGAGCGGGTTCTCGTCGCGGGCCACGCTCTGGAGCCGGCCGGTGTTGTCCACGTGGTTCACCGCGCTCAGCCGCTCGCGCCACTCGGGGCGGATCGCGTGCACGTGCAGCATGAATGGCGAGGGGTGGGGGTGTTCGAAGATCTCGTCCTGCCGCTCGGCCAGCACCGCCGGTGCGAAGGGGCGGAACCACTCGCGGCGCTTGATGCGCGCGTTCAGCACCTCCTTCATCCCCGGGAACCCGGGGTGCGTGAGGATGGAGCGGTTCCCCAGCGCGCGCGGCCCCCACTCCGAGCGCCCCTGGTACCACCCCACCACCTTCCCCTGCTCGAGGTCGTCCACCGTGGCTTCCAGCAGCGCCGGAGGGTCGTGGCGCGTGAAGCGCACGCCGCGGCCGGCCAGCTCGCGCTCGATCTCGGCGGCCGAGTAGCCGGGGCCCAGGTAGGCGTCGCGCATCGCGAAAGCGGGCTTCTCTCCCAGCACGCAGCGGCTGACGTAGAGCGCGGCACCCAGCGCCAGCCCCTCGTCGCCCGCGGCGGGCTGGATGAAGGTCTCGCGGAAGGGGGTGTGCAGGAGGAGCTTGCCGTTGGCGACGCTGTTCAGCGCGCAGCCGCCGGCCATCGCGACCCGCGGGAGCGGAACCCGCTGGTGGAGAAGGTCGAGCAGGTGCAGGTACACCTTCTCGAAGAGGTGCTGCACCCCGAAGGCCAGGTCCATCTCGCGCTTGCCGAGCTCGCCGCCGGGCGGGCGCGGCGCGCCCCAGAGGCGCACCACGTGGTCCGAGAAGTGGCGGTGGATGAGCATCTCGCCCCCGTCGGTGATGCTCACCCCCTGGTTCGAGCCGAAGGGAAGGAAGTAGCGCGGGTTCAGGGTGAAGCCGTCCGCGGTGAGCGTCACCATGTCATCGAAGGCGTCGGCGTAGGTGTTTTCCCCGAGGGGGGCCAGCCCCATCACCTTCCCCTCGTCGCCGTACCTGTCGTAGCCGATGAACTGCGAGACCATCGTGTAGACGGATCCCAGCGAATGCGGCACGTAGATGCGGTGAAGCGGCCGGATGTCGGCGCCGCGGCACTCCGCCATCATGCACGTGACGAAGTCGCCCGAGCCGTCGATGGAGATCCCCGCGGCGGAGTCCCACCCGGAGGCGTGGTAGGCGCTGGAGATGTGGGCCAGGTGGTGCTCCACCCGGTGCTCGGCGAAGCGCAGGGTTTCCGGGGCTTCCCCCAGCTCGGCCGCGATCAGCGTCCGGGTGTCGTCCAGCCGCTCCCGCGCGGTGCGGATCTTCAGCAGGTTGAGCAGGAGGCCGGGGTTGCGCAGCGCGTACTCCAGCTTGCGCGCCCGGTTGGCGGCAGGCTCGCGTCCCACCGCCACGGCGTCCACGTCGTGGATCGCGAGCCCCGCCATCTCGAGGCAGCGGCGGATGGCGAGCGCGGGGAACCC
>DASQLJ010000511.1:0-2907 GCA_035630095.1 Longimicrobium sp. | reverse complement strand
TGAGCCGCGTCGGGAGCTGAGGGTGCTGGGTGCTGAAAATCGAGAGGCCCCGTTTCCGGTGAGGAAGCGGGGCCTCGATGCACCGTGGCGGACCGTCGTTGAGCCAATCCAGAGATGAAGTAGCCGCGCGAAGCGCCCAGGTCCCTCCCCTGCAGTTCGGGGGAGGGACAGGCGCCCACAGGCGCCAGGGTGGGGGTGGCGGGCGGCGGCGACGCTACGTCTCCACCATCTCCTGCTCCACCGGGGACGGCGTGCCGCCCCGGCGCAGGCGCTCGCGGCGGCCCTCCCACACGGTGATCCCCACGCCGGCGAAGATCAGCAGCGCCGCCGGGATCAGCCGCGGCGAGACGCGCTCGTGCAGGATCGGCATGGCGATCACCGCCGTGATCATCGGCTGCAGGTAGACGAAGACGGAGACCACGCTCGACTCCACCCGCTTCAGCGCGTACACGTTCAGCCAGTACGCCGCCACCGACGGCAGCACGATGATGTAGGCCACCGCCGCCCATCCGGTAGGCGACACGCCGCCGATCTGACTGGCCAGCGGCACGATCCCCCAGGGCAGCATCCCGATCGCGCCGAAGGTGAACACCCAGGTGATCACCGTCAGCGCGTCGTACTTCCGCAGCAGCCCGCGCGAGATCACCAGGAACACGCTGTAGGCCGCGACGTTCATCAGCGCCAGCAGGTTGCCCAGCGCGCTCCCCGTGCGCACGCCCACGCCCACCAGCCACAGCGCGCCCGCCCCGGCCACCGCGATCCCCAGCCACTTGAGTGCCGTGGCGGTCTCCTTCCGCGCCAGGATCGCGATCAGCAGGGTGATGGCCGGGCCGGCGGTCACCAGCGTCTGCGCCGCCGTGGCCGTGGTGAGCGTGAGGGCGGTGATGTACAGCAGCTGGTTGAGGATCACGCCGAAGACGGCGTAGACCGCCAGCAGCCCGTAGTCGCGCCGGTCGCGGATGCGCTCGCGGACCAGCGCGTGGTGCAGCGCGTGGAAGAGCAGCGCGGCGCCGGCCACGCGCACCAGCGCCAGCGCGGGGCTGGTCAGGTCGCGCAGCGCCACCTTCACCGCGATCGGCAGCGAGCCGAAGAACAGCTGCACCAGCACCAGCGCCGTGTAGACGCGCGCCATCCCCGGCCGCGCCGCGGGGGCGGGGCCGGTCACGGGAGCGGGCGCCGTCCCCATCGGGATCGGCGCCGGCGGGTCGAGCCGCCGGGCCAGGTTGTCTCTCCTCACGCGTCGTACTCGCCCTCGATCGCTGCCACGTGCCGTTCGGCCGAGCGGCGCACCACCTCGGCGCCGCCGTCCTCGATCACCGCGCCCCACCACGCGCCGTAGATGCGGCGGAAGGCGAACGGCTCCAGCGCCCCCGCCACCCGCCTCACCGCGCCCGCCGACAGCGGCACGTGGTTGGGAAAGCTGTACATCATCCCCACCGTGCGCCCGTCCGGGTTCACGTAGACGGTGTCGCCGGCCAGGATCGCGCCCCCATCCCCCGCATGGTGCAGCACGGCCGAGCCGGGGAAGTGCCCGCCGCAGCGCACCAGCGTCATCCCCCCGCCCAGCGCCATCGTCTCGCCCTCCCAGTAGCGAACCGCCGGGTCGGGACGCAGCACCCACTCGCGGTTGCCGGCGTGCACGTACACCGGGCAGCCGAAGGCGTGCGCCCAGTCCACCATCGACGCGTGGAAGTGCGGGTGCGACACGGCGATGGCGCGCAGCCCGCCGAGCCCGCGGATCATCTCCGCCACGCCCTCGTCCAGCAGCGGAACGCAGTCCCACAGCACGTTCCCCTCCGCCCCGCGCACCAGCAGCGCCCGCTGGCCGATCGCCATCTGCGGCTCCACGCCGATGCCCAGCACGCCGGGGCCCTCGGTGCGCACGCCGTTGCGGTGCGTGCGCCGGAGGCGCTCGTGCGTGGTCCACTGCTGCCCCTGCGGGTTCACGTACTGCCGCTCGTCCACGCAGACCGGGCAGCGCTCCGGCGCCGCCTCCGTCTCCGCCTGCTGCGTGCCGCACTGCGTGCAGATGAATGCCTGCATCACCTCACCTCCTCCGCGAGTCCTGGAAGACTCCAGCCAAAGAATCTCG
The DNA here is from genome assembly GCA_035630095.1 of Longimicrobium sp. Lineage (GTDB taxonomy): Bacteria > Gemmatimonadota > Gemmatimonadetes > Longimicrobiales > Longimicrobiaceae > Longimicrobium. The sequence goes on along the minus strand of DASQLJ010000511.1, from coordinate 815 downwards.
ACATCAAGATAAAACAGACTATCTCGCAGTCAAGTATCTTGACGTGGAGATACATCGGCGCACATCTTTCACGGAATCGAATCACCATCGCGTCGTCATCGTACCAACTCGGCATCCACGAGGATCGAAAGCGATGGACAAGGACCGCGTGGACCTGATCCTGGAGCAGTGGCGGCGCGAGCGGCCGGACCTGGACACGTCCACGATGGGCGTGATCGGCCGCATCTACCGGGTGTCCACGCTGCTCGGGCAGTCGCACACCGAGGTGTTCGCGCGCTTCGGGCTGGACCGCGGCGAGTTCGACGTGCTGGCCACGCTGCGGCGCTCGGGCGCGCCGTTCCGCCTGTCGCCCACGCAGCTCTTCCGCTCGCTGATGATGTCGTCGGGGGGGATGACCAACCGGCTGGACCGGCTGGAGCGCGCCGGGCTGGCGCGCCGCGTCCCCGACCCGCGCGACCGGCGCAGCGTGCAGGTGGAGCTCACCGACCACGGCCTGAAGACGGTGGACGAGGCGGTGGCGGCGCACGTGGAGAACCAGCACCGCCTCCTCGCGTCGATGCCGGCCGCCGACCGCGACGCGGTGGCCGCGCTGCTGCGGCGGCTGCTGCTGGCGCTGGAAGGTGGCCCGGAAGATGAAGGCGGGTGAGCGGGTTACGGCGGGGGGCGCGGGCGCGTATCTTCCCGCCGTGGCAGGGGTGGCGGGTTTCCTTTGATTACTGACAGCCGGAGACATGGGGATGACGGAACACGATCACGCGGGCGCGCAGGGCGGCGGCGAAGAGGAGATCACGGGGATGGCGGTGGGCTTCCGGATC
>DASQLJ010000510.1:0-8970 GCA_035630095.1 Longimicrobium sp. | reverse complement strand
TGTTACCTGCTCGATCGGGATGATGCTTGCTGGCGTGGGTGCGCGGGGCGGGCCTGAAGGTTAACGAGGGCCGCACCGGCGGCTGAAGCCGCAGCAACAACTACGAAAAGCCTCGCAAACTGCGCGAGGCTTCACCGTCTCGGCGGCAGCATTGCGGCTCGATTGCCCCAAGACGTCACCCGCCCTCGATCTCCTTCCGCACGGCGTCGTAGGCGCCGGGGCTCACCTCGGCCAGGCCGGTGCCGGCGAGGAAGCGCTCCACCGCGCGGCCGGGGTCCGCGAGCGAGCGGGTGTCGGCGCCGCACTGCGCGAGGACGACGGCGCGGTAGGCGCGCAGCTCGGTGCAGCCGGGGAACACGCCGGCGGCGTCGCGCACCACCATGCCGCGGTAGCCGAGCCCCGGCGACGGCTCCTGCTGGCCGCCGGCGGGGAGCGCGCCCAGCAGCCGGCGCACCGTGGAAGCCTCGGCTTCGTCGAGCATCCAGGTCGGGTTCGGCAGCCCGCTGTAGAGGTCCGCCTCCGCCCGCACGGAGGTCAGCGCCGCCGAAGTCGAGGTGGCGCAGGCGGGGAGGACCGCCAGCGTCAGCATCGCGAGCCACGCCCCCCACGGACGCGACGCGGCGCCGTATCTCGTTTCGGGATGCAGAGTTGACGATCGAACGATCATCTCAGCTCTCCGCGAAGGTGTACAGGATCTGTAAATCTAACGCTGCGCTAATGGCGCCGGTGGTGCTAAGAAATTACCATGCATCCACGGTGCCGGCGGGAGCCGAACCAACCTTGTGAACGCGCGAGGTATCTAAGGTCCGCACAGCTCCCCCGGAACCCGCCGCGCGCGCCGCCCGCGCCCGCGGCTCCGCGCACCCTCTCCAGCGGCGGAGACCCTTCATGCGCCCCGACATCGCCTTTTCCGCGCTCCTTGCCGCCGCGACGCTCGCGGCGTGGCAGGCCCCCGCGTCCGCGCAGACGCAGACGGCGACCCAGACACCCGCCGCCACCCCGCGCCGCCAGGCGATGGCCGTGCGCCTCACCGGCCCCGCGCCGAAGCTGGACGGCGTGCTGGACGACGCCGCGTGGGCGCTGGCGCAGCCGCTGACCGACTTCGTGCAGCGCTCGCCCGACCCCGGCGCGGCCGCCACGCTGCGCACCGAGGCGCGCATCCTGTACGACGACGCGGCGGTGTACGTGGCGATCCGCGCCATCGACCCGACCCCCGACTCGATCGTGGCGCCGGTGGGCCGGCGCGACCTGGCCGGCATCAGCAGCGACTGGGTGCACGTGATGCTGGACAGCTACAACGACAAGCGCACCGCCTTCCGCTTCTCGGTGAACGCCGCCGGCGTGCAGAAGGACGCCTTCCACAGCAACGACGTCAACGAGGACCTGGGCTGGGACGCCGTCTGGGAGTCGGCCGCGAAGGTGGATTCGGGGGGATGGGCGGCGGAGTACCGCATCCCCCTGTCGCAGCTCCGCTTCTCCAGCCGCGAGGCGGGGGCGCAGACGTGGGGGCTGCAGGTGACGCGCGAGATCGCGCGCCGCAGCGAGATCGCCGACTGGGCGGTGGAGCGGCGCGACGTGAGCGGCTTCGTCAGCCAGTTCGGCGAGATCGGCGGGATCTCGGGGCTGCGCGCGGGGCGCCGGCTGGAGGTGCTCCCCTACACCTCGGCGCGGCTCACCCGCGCGCCCGACCGGCCGGGCGACCCCTTCTACTCCAGCAACCAGGCCGTGGGCGGGATGGGGGCCGACCTCAAGCTGGGGCTCACCAGCAACCTGACCCTCACCGCCACCATCAACCCCGACTTCGGGCAGGTCGAGGCCGACCCCAGCGAGGTGAACCTCAGCGCCTTCGAGTCGTTCTTCACCGAGCGCCGGCCCTTCTTCACCGAGGGGAGCGACATCTTCCGCTTCAGCGCCAACTTCCCGTACTTCGTGCGCGGCGGCGGCTTCCGCAACGACCAGCCGTTCTACTCGCGGCGCCTGGGCCGGCAGCCGCAGGCCGGCGACCCCGACAACGTCTACGCCGACCGGCCGGAGGCGACCACCATCCTGGGCGCCGCCAAGCTGAGCGGGAAGACGGCGAGCGGGTGGAGCGTGGGCGTGCTCGACGCGCTGACCGCGCGCGAGCAGACCAGCTACGTGGACCCCGCCAGCCAGCGCCGCGCCGCCACCGTGGAGCCGCTCACCAACTACCTGGTGGCGCGCGCCATCAAGGACTTCCGCGGCGGGCGGAGCGCGGTGGGCGGCATCGTCACCGCCACCCTGCGCGACCTGGACGCGTCGGACCCGCGGCTGGCGGTGCTCACCCGCAACGCCGTGGTGGCGGGGGTGGACGCGCGCCACCGCTTCGGCGGCGGCAACTACGAGCTCACCGGCGCGCTGCTGGGGAGCACCGTGCACGGCAGCACCGACGCCATCTCGCGCATCCAGCTCGGCCCCGGGCACTACTTCCAGCGCCCCGGCGCCAGCGACGTGGAGTACGACCCCACGCGCACCTCGCTGAGCGGCTGGCTGGCCGACGTGAAGGTGGAGAAGACGGGCGGCGGCCACATGCGCGGCGGCCTGTACGCGCACGCCCGCTCGCCGGGGCTGGAGATGAACGACGTGGGCTTCCAGCGCACCACCAACTGGGCGCTGCAGGGGGCGTGGATCGGCTACAACCACTTCGAGCCCTCGGGCGCGTTCCGGAGCTGGAACGCCAACTTCAACGCCTGGAACGGGATGAACTTCGCCGGCGAGCGGCTGAGCACCGGCATGAACTTCAACGGGAGCTGGAACCTCAAGAACAACTGGGGCGGCTGGATCGGCAGCGACACCGAGTTCCCGGCGCTGCGCACCGACGTGCTGCGCGGCGGCCCGGCGTTCACCGGGCCCACCTACACCGCCTACAACGCGGGCATCTTCTCCGACAGCCGCAAGCGGGTGTACGGCGAGGTGTACATGGACGGCTACAACGAGATCAGCACCGTGGGGAAGAGCTGGTCGGTGGGGAGCACCCTGAACCTGCGCGCCGGCGCCCGCATGCGGCTGGCGCTGGGGCCCAACGTGAACTGGGGGCGCGACCCGTGGATCTTCGTGGCCAGCCCGCGGAGCGAGGACGGGCAGACGCACTACGTGTTCGCCGACATCCGCCAGCGCACGGTGAGCCTCACCACGCGCATGACCTACGCGTTCACCCCCAGGCTGACGCTCGACTTCTACGCGCAGCCGTTCGTGGCCGCGGGCGAGTACGGCGGGCTGAAGGAGGTGAGCGACCCGCGCGCGAAGCACTTCGACGACCGCTTCGACCGCTTCGGCAGCGCGCTCTCGCTGGAGGACGGCGTCTACTCGGTGGACCGCAACGGCGACGGCACCGCCGACTTCCAGTTCAGCCAGCCCGACTTCAACTACAAGGCGCTGCGCAGCAACCTGGTGCTGCGCTGGGAGTACCGCCCGGGGAGCGCGCTGTTCGTGGTGTGGAGCCAGGGACGCGAGAACTTCGAGCCCCACGGCAGCTTCCGCCTGCGCCGCGACTTCGGCCGCCTCTTCGACAGCGACCGCTCGCCCGGCACCAACGTGCTGCTGGTGAAGTTCAACTACTGGCTCAACCTCTGAGCGGCTTTCGGTAGATGGCCCCCCCGCGCGGCCCCGGCACCCCAGCCGGGGCCGCGCCGGCGTTTGTGGCTTCGACCCCGGCAAGATCGGCGAATGTTATCTGATGTCCGCGCGGAATATGCGAGTAAACTCGCCGCTACAACGGCACGCAGTCTTCGCGGACTTCAACCGCCATGTGGTGAGTGACAAATCCAGCGAGCACCGCCAGCCCGTCTTTCACGCGGATGCCGCCCCCCAGCCTCGCGCTGTTTGCGAGGCTTCCCATTGTCGTAGCTGCGGATTCATCCGCCTTCCCCACGCGGCTATCGGACGAACGCCGAGCTCCCGGCAATACGGGAAGCCAGCCGCGTCAGCGTCGGCAGGCTTGAGCCGGGCCGGGGTAGACGTTATCGTGGAGATACGGCTGTGCACGAACGTGCAGCCTGTGCACAGGAGGTGTGAGATGTCAGCAAAGCCACGTGGAATTCGTCTCGCCGCGACGCTCGAGCGCGAGATCGAGGAAGAAGCCGAGCTCCGCGGCCAGTCCTTCTCTGCCGTGTCGGCCGAGCTGCTGCGCGAAGCGGTGCGGATGCGGCGCGCGCCCGGCATCGTCTTCACCGACGGCCCGGCCGGCCGGCGCGCGACCATCGCGGGCACGGGGCTGGACGTGTGGGAGGTGATCGCCCGCTACAGGCACCTCGGCGGTGACGCGCAGAAGGCCCGCGAGGAGTTCTCGTGGCTCTCGGACCTCCAGTTCCGGGCGGCACTCTCGTACTACAAGCTGTACCCCGAGGAGATCGAGGCGCGCCTCGCCCGGGAAGAGCAGTGGACGCAGGAGAAGGTGTACGAGCGGTACCCGTTCCTGGCGCCGCGCGGATCATAGCGGTGCGGTACCTGATCGACGAAGACCTCTCTCACGAGGTCGCCGAAGCCGCGCGGGGCCTGGGGCTGGACGCGGTGAGCGTGCAGGAGCTCGGCCGGCGCGGGCTGAGCGATGCCGCCCAGCTCGCATTCAGCATCCAGGAGGGACGAATCATCGTCACGCGAAACCGCGACGACTTCCTCGCGCTCCTGGTGGCGGCGTTCGGCGCGGGGCAGGAGGCGCCGGGCGTGCTGGTGGTGCCTCACACGATCCCCGGCTCGCCCGCCTCTCTCGCGGCGCACGCGCTGCTCCGATGGCATGATGCGCAGCTTCGCAGGGGTGATCCCGGCGCGTGCATCTGCGACTTCCTATTCTGACGTCACTCCCCACCGAGGTCGGCTGCCCTTGGGGCACGTGCGGCTCCTTCGCGTGTACGCGTGTGGTCAGCTTGGGATGATTCCGTGATCCCCGCACGGCGCCGGAGGGCGGCGCCGCCTCGATCCCGCACCCGGAGGCACCCGTGCCGTTTGGACTCGGCCTGGCCGAAACGCTGTTGATCGTCGGCGTCGTCATCCTCTTCTTCGGCGCCAAGCGCCTCCCCGAGGCGGCGGCGTCGCTGGGCAAGGGGATCCGCGAGTTCAAGGGCGCGGTGAGCGGCATGCGCGACGAGATCGAGACGCCCGCCAACACGATTTCCGCCCCGCCCCCGCCGGCGCAGGCCACCTCCGCCGCGCCCGCCTCGGACCCGAACGTGATCGCCGCCCCCGCGCCGGGGCGGACCGAGACGTTCTCGCCGTCCGCCGCCGAGCCGGTCGTGCACGCTTCCCCCGAGAGCGAGCCGCCGCGCTCCACGCCCGCCGCGACCGACCGGCCGTAACGCCGGCCGCGTTCGATCCGGCGGTGCGCCGCAGACGGCGCATCGCCCCTGATCCAGCTCACATCCTCATCATCACGGGCCGCCGCGCGTGCGTGCGGGCCGCGCGGTGGCGCGATCGTCCGCCGCGGCGGCGCGGGCGCACCGGTGCACGCCGGTGACGGCACCGGCGTTGCGTGGTAGGTTGTGTTCCCGTTTTCGTTTCGGCGCACTCCGGCAGGGCAGTTTCTCCGTGCAGCAGACCTTCCGCCGCCTCTTCAGGCACAAGTTCGGGAAGAACCCCGTCTCCATCCTTCCGCTGGACGGCGACGGGTCGCAGCGCCAGATGTTCCGGATGGTGGGCGACGACATCGAGACCGCCATCGGCGTCGTGGGACCCGACCGCGAGGAGAACCGCGCCTTCCTGTCGTACACGGCGGCGTTCCGCTCCATCGGCCTCCCCGTTCCCGAGATCTACGGGGCCGACGAGAAGGCCGGCGCCTACGTGGAAGAGGACCTGGGCGAGACCACCCTCTTCGACGCGCTGTCGCTGGCGCGCAAGGAAGAGCCCGACGCGGCGTTCCCGGCGTCGATGGTGCCCGTGTACCGGCGCATCCTGGAGCTGCTCCCGCGCTTCCAGGTGGAGGGGGGCAAGGCGGTGGACTATTCCGTCGCCTACCCGCGCGCCGCGTTCGACCGGCAGTCGATCCTGTGGGACCTGAACTACTTCAAGTACCACTTCCTGAAGCTGGCGCACGTCCCCTTCAACGAGGCGCGGCTGGAGAAGGACTTCCGCCGCTTCGCCACCTTCCTGCTGGGCGCCGACACCCGCCACTTCGTGTACCGCGACTTCCAGAGCCGCAACATCATGCTGCGCGACGGCGAGCCGTGGTTCATCGACTACCAGGGCGGCCGGCGCGGTGCGCTGCAGTACGACGTGGCGTCGCTGCTGTACGACCCCAAGGCCGGCGTGCCCGAGGAGCTGCGCGAGGAGCTGCTCGAATACTACCTCGACCAGCTCGACACGCACCTTCCCCGCGTGGACCGGGCGCGCTTCCGCCAGCATTTCCGCGGCTACGTGCTCGTGCGCATCATGCAGGCGATGGGCGCCTACGGCTACCGCGGCTTCTACGAGCGCAAGCCGCGCTTCCTGCAGAGCGTGCCGCAGGCGGTGCGGAACCTCGAGCGGATCCTGGAGACGGGGTTCGTGGCGGTGGAGCTGCCCGAGCTGCGCGCGGTGTTCGAGCGCATCTGCGCGTCGGGCTCGCTGCGCAAGTCGCAGCCGAAGGCGCCGCCGGGGCTCACCGTGCAGGTGGGCAGCTTCAGCTTCAAGGGCGGCTACCCCGACGACCCCGGCGGCCACGGCGGCGGCTTCGTCTTCGACGCGCGCGCCATCCACAACCCCGGGCGCTACTCCGAGTACTCGCCGCTGTGCGGGTGCGACGCGCCGGTGATCGAGTTCCTGGACGGGATGCCCGAGGTGCACGAGTTCTGGGAGCACGTGCACGGGCTGGTGGACAACTCGGTGGGCGTGTACCTGCTGCGCGGCTTCACCTCGCTGAACGTGTGGTTCGGCTGCACCGGCGGGCAGCACCGCTCGGTGTACTTCGCCAACCGCCTGGCCGACCACCTGCGCGCGCAGTTCCCCTCGGTGAACGTGATGGTCACGCACCGCGAGGAGGGGAAGTGGCCCGCGAACCAGCCGAAGCCCGAGGAGGCCGAGCCCGCGGCCGAGGAGGCGCAGGAGCCCGCGGGCGTGGGGAGCGGCGCGTAGCCGGCCGTGGACGCGATGATCCTGGCGGCGGGCAAGGGCACGCGCCTGCGCCCGCTCACCGACCACACGCCCAAGCCACTGATCCCGGTCGCCGGCGTGCCGATGCTGGAGCGCGTCGCCCGCCGCCTGGTCGCCGCCGGCGCCGACCGGCTGATCGTGAACGTGTCGCACCTGGGCGAGCAGATCGAGGCGTACCTGCGCGAGCGCGACGGCTTCGGGGTGGAGTGGCACGTCTCGCCGGAGCCGGGGGAGCCGCTGGAGACGGGGGGCGCGCTGGTGCTGGGCGAGCCGCACTTCCGCGGCGACGCCCCCTTCTTCCTGCACAACGCCGACATCCTCACCGACCTGCCGCTGGGCGAGATGTACGCCGCGCACCAGCGGCACGGCGCGCTCGCCACCCTGGCCGTGATGGAGCGCCCCACCCAGCGCCACCTCCTCTTCGACGAGCGCGGCCTGCTGGGGCGCTCGGACCAGGCGAAGTCGCTGGAGATCCGCGTGCGCGACGCGGTGGGGCCGGTGCAACGGCTCGCGTTCGGCGGCGTGCACGTGATCTCGCCGCGCATCTTCGGCCTGCTCACCGAGCGCGGCGCCTTCTCCATCCTGGATCCGTACCTGCGCCTGGCCGAAACCGGCGAGGTGATCCTCCCTTTCCGCGTCGACGCCTTCCACTGGATCGACATCGGCCGGCCCGAGCAGCTCCAGGCCGCCCACGAAAAGGTCGCGCAGCTCGCGGATTGATAACGGATCGCGAGATTGCCGTTCGTTCCTCGCCAACCTCGACCACCTCATGCGGAGCCTGAGTCGTCACGGGCGGCGGCGACGGGTGGCAGGATGAAGTGGTTCGGTGACCCGTGGCGGGTGACGGGTGACGGGGACGGGTGGCGGTGGGGTGACGGGTGGCGGTGGCGGTGGCGGTGGCGGTGGCGGTGGCGGGCGAATATGCGAGTAAACTCGCCGCTACAACGGCACGCAGTCCGCCTTCGCGGACTTCAACGGCCATGAATCTCGCATCGGGATTGTAGCTGTTGCATTCAACCTCTCCCATGTTGTTTGGGAGAGGTCGAAAAAAGGGGCGAAGCAGTACCTCGCCCCTTTTTTCGGGTGAGGGCCCCAGCCGCGGCATTCGATGATCTTCGTTTCCGGACGACATCGGTAGTGGCATCGTAAATCGGCCTCCCCGCCCCATCCGTCCCGCCGCACTTGCGCCTCCCCCGCTGGCGGAAGCACTTTTCGACCAATGATTTACGTTCCCCTGGCACCCGCGCGCGCGCCGATGTCCCGGCCTGCATTCCCCGACCGATGACGCGCCGGGCCAGCACCGTGCGCCGCGCGGTGGAGCAGGTGTCGGTGACGGACGCCGGCGCGGCTCGGCGCACGCGGGCGGACGTGCTGGCGGCGGAGGAGCCGCTGGAGATCCGCATCGTGCCCGTACCGCTGGGGCGCGGGGGGGACCTGGACGCGGCGGCGGTGCCGGTGTCGGTGACGATGCGGACGCCGGGGGCCGACTTCGAGCTCGCCGCCGGCTTCCTCTACGGCGAGGGGCTGATCGGTGGCGGCGACGCGATCTCCGCCATCCGCTACTGCACCAGCGGCGAGCAGCAGTACAACGTGGTGCACGTGGTGCTCGCCCCCGGCACCCCGTTCGACGCCGCGTCGCTGCAGCGCAACTTCTACCAGACCTCGAGCTGCGGCGTGTGCGGCAAGGCGTCGATCGAGGCGGTGATGGGGCCGGCGTGCGTGCGGGTGGAGAGCGGACTGGTCGTCTCTCCCGAGGTCCTGGTCGCCCTCCCCGACCGGCTCCGCGCGGCGCAGGCGGTGTTCGAGCGCACGGGCGGCCTGCACGCCGCCGGGCTGTTCACGGCGGAGGGCGAGATGCTGGCCGTGCGCGAGGACGTGGGCCGGCACAACGCG
>DASQLJ010000509.1:0-3686 GCA_035630095.1 Longimicrobium sp. | reverse complement strand
CGCGCGTCGCGGAGGGTCTCGGGCGCCACGCGGCGGAGGTCGCGGTCGATCACCACGAAGTCGGCGAGCTTGCCGGGCTCCAGCGTGCCCTTCTCCGCCTCCGCGAAGGCGGCGTAGGCCGCGGCGGAGGTGTAGGCGCGCAGCGCCTCGTCCACCGTGATCTTCTGCGCGGGGACCCAGCCGGCGGGGTTCCGGTCGTCCAGCGTGCGGCGGGTGACGGCGGCGTAGATCCCCTCCAGCGGCGTGGGCGGCGCCACGAACCAGTCGCTGCCGAACGCCAGCGTGGCCCCGCCGTCCAGCAGCGTGCGGAAGGGATAGGTGGTCTGGACGCGCTCGGGGCCGATCACCGCCCCGGCCCAGCGGCCGTCGTCGATCACGTGGTACGGCTGCATGCTGGGGATCACGCCCAGCCGGCCGAAGCGGGGGATGTCGGCCGGGCGGATGTGCTGCGCGTGCTCTACCCGGAAGCGCCGGTCGCGCGCGCCGGCCTCGCGCGCCACGCGCTCGAAGAGGTCCAGGATGAGCGTGTTGGCGCGGTCGCCGATGGCGTGCACCATCACCTGCAGCCCCGCGCGGTCGGCGCCGCGGGTCCACGCGTACAGGCTGTCGGCGGCGGTCACCAGCAGCCCCGAGTCCGCCGGGGCGTCGCTGAAGGCGCGGTGCATCAGCGCGGTGTGCGAGCCCAGCGAGCCGTCCACGAACCCCTTCAGGCTGCCGATGCGCAGCCACTCGTCGCCGTGGCCGCGCGCGGCGACGGTGTCGCGCAGCCGCGCCCACGTCTCCAGCGGCACCGCGGCCGAGATGCGGGTGCGCAGCCGCCCGGCGGCGCTCGCGCGGCGGAAGGCGGCCAGGTCGTCCCACCCGCCCATGTGCTGCACCGAGGTCACCCCCTGCTCCGCCACGTGCCGCATCGCCGCGTCGAGCGCGCGGTCCTGCTGCTGCGGCGTCGGCGCGGGGACCACGCGATCCACCAGGCCGAGCGCGTTGTCCTTGAGGATGCCCGTGGGCATGCGACCGTCGCCGCGCACGATCTCGCCGCCCTCCACGTCGCCCGTGGCGGCGGTGACGCCGGCGGCGCGCAGGGCGGCGGAGTTGGCGAGCGCCATGTGGCCGTCCAGGCGGCTGATCCACACGGGGTTGTGCGGGGTGACGGAGTCGATCCACTCACGCCGCGGCAGCTCGCCGCCCCAGAGCGAATGGTCCCAGTTCCCCTCGGTGATCCACGCGCCCGCCGGCAGCGTGCGCGCGTAGTCGCGGATGCGGCGCACGAACTCGGCGGGCGTCCGCGCGTCGCGCAGCTGCACCGAGGCCAGCCCCACGCCGCCGGTGATGAAGTGCACGTGCGAGTCGATGAACCCCGGCGCCAGCAGCTTCCCGCCCGCGTCGATCACCCGCGTGCGCGGCCCGATCACCCGGTGCACCGCGGCGTCGGAGCCGACGACGATGATGCGCCCGCCGCGCGCCGCCACCGCCCGCGCGTCCGCCGCGCCGCGCACACCGGTCCACACCGTCGCGTGCACCACCGCCACGTCGGCGCAGTCGGAGACGCACGGCGAGTGCTGCGCGGCCGCCGGTGCGCCGAGCAGCGCGGCCGCGGCGACGGCGGCGATGTGCAGCGCGGGCGTGCGGATCATCGGATGTGTCATGGCGGGCGGAGAGCGTGGGGATGGAGGACGAACGATCGGAAGCCGTTGAAGTCCGCGAAGGCGGACTGCGTGCCGTCGTAGCGGCGAGTTCACTCGCATATTCGCGCGGGCCCCGCGCGACGAGATCAACCAGCCCGCAAACCCTACGACTCGTCGAAGTCGTAGTCGAGGGTGACGCTCGCGCCGCCGGCGTCGTGCTGGTACTTCACCTCGCCGTGCAGGCCGCGCAGCTCGCCGGTGCCCGAGCCGGGGACGATGCTGCCGAAGGCGCGCTGCGTGCCGCCGCGGGCGATGCCGCCGTGCTGCATCACGAACATCCCCGAGCGGCCGGCGAGCGTGCCCGTCACCAGCTCCTGCGCGATGTAGCCGGCGCCGCTGTCGGGGCTGCCGCACGACAGCATCTCGGTGGTGCTGGTTCCCTCCAGGTCGCCGCTGAACGTTTTCCGGATCAGCGCGCGCCCCATCTTCGGCCCGCCCTCGGGCGATTCGATCTCGGACGGCTCCCAGCCGGTGACGTCGAACTTCGCTACGGCGCGCGTGGGCATCGTTTCCAGGTGCGGTGAGGTGGGATCGGACGTGCGACGCTGCGTCAGCAGCGGCCGCGGATCAGCGTCGCGAGCGCCTCGAAGTCGCGGGTGCGGGGGAGCGCCAGCAGGACGTCGCCGAGCCCCGCCGGGGGAACGATCAGCCTGCGGCTCTCCAGGTGGATCCAGCCGCCCTGGATGGTGAGCACCGCGGCCTCCTTCCCGTCGTCGCGCAGCACGTCCTGCCGTACGCGCCAGTGCGACGCGTCGGGCGAGATCCCCGAGCAGCGCACGGTCACCGTCACCCGGTCGCCCAGGCGCAGCTCGCGGCGATAGCGGGTCTCCTCGCGCATCATCACCGGCCCGAAGCGCAGCGCCTCCAGCCGCGCCGCGTCGAAGCCGTGCGCGGCCAGCAGGCGGAAGCGCGTGTGCGTGGCGTACTCGCTGAACGCGGTGTTGCGCACGTGCCGGTTGCCGTCCACGTCGGCCCAGCGCACCTCGAACGGGCAGGTGAAGACGACGCCGTCGCCCACCCCGGCGTCCGCGGACGGTGGACCGGACGACGGCTGGCCGCCCACGTCAGGCGGAACGCGCTGCCGCGTCGGCCGTGGCGGCGAGGCGCTGGGCGGTGTCGAGCGCGGCGTCGTAGTCGGGCTCGCGCATCTGGTCGGCCACGTACTCGGCGTGGGCGATGCGGCCGTCGGGGCCGATCACGAACACCGCGCGCTGCAGCATCCGCCACTCCTCCAGCAGCACCCCGTAATCCTCGCCGAAACGCTCGCTGCGGTGCGACGACAGCAGCTCGTGCCCCGCGTTCTCCGCCGTCTGCCAGCGGCTGAGCGCGAACGGCAGGTCCATGCTGACGGTGTACGTCTTCACCGCCGGCGGGAGGTTCGCGCGCAGCTCGTCCCACCGCCGCGTCTCCGCGTGGCAGACGGGCGTGTCGATCGAGTTGATCACGTTCAGCAGCCGCACCATCCCCGCCGAGTCGTCGAGCGAAACGGTGTGCGGGAACGCGTCGCCCGGCGTGTGGCAGTCCAGCTCGAACGCCGGCGCCATCTGCCCCGGCGACAGCTTCGCGCCGACGACGGTGAGCTGGATCGTCTCTTCGAACGCTTCGCCGGTGCGTCTGCTGGTCATCGCCGTTCGGGAGATGGGGGGAGGGGTGACCGGGGGACGGAACGCGGCGGGGCTCGTCGCTCACCGCGTAATCGACAAGGTACGATGCGCGCCCGCCCGGCGGGAGACCGCGCGATGACTGTCCAGCGTGGTTCGAGGAGGAAGCGTATGGGCCCCAATATGTAACGTTGTGTGGCAATCCTGCACCACCAGTGAGTCATTTTCGCCCCGTATCCGATAATCCGACCCGCCTGCATTTCGGTCGAGACTGCATCTATCTCCCTGCCGATCCACAGGTTACGCGGCGGCCAGGCGTGTCTGCGCCACTGGTGCGGATGATGACTTACAGAGCTGCGCCGCGATCGCGGCATCCGATAATGCGCACGACCTTCCCCCA
>DASQLJ010000508.1:0-15944 GCA_035630095.1 Longimicrobium sp. | reverse complement strand
CGCCTCGCCCCCCGCGGGCCGCACGTCCGCCGCCTCGCCGAAGCCGGCCACCCGCAGCCGCATCCCGCCCACCGCCTGCGTGGCGCGCTCGGCCAGCTCGGGCGGGTCCTCCGCGACCACCGCCACGCCGCCGGGGCGGATGTGGGGGAGGATGCTGATCTCTTCCTCCAGCACGCCCTCGACCGAGCCCAGCCCCTCCAGGTGCTCTTCGCCGATGGAGGTGATGACCGCCGCGTCGGGCTCCACGATCGCGCTCAGGATGGCGATCTCGCCCGGCTCGTTGGTCCCCACCTCGACGACCACGATCTCCGCGTCGTCGGGCGTGGCCAGCAGGGTGAGCGGCGCGCCGATCTGGTTGTTCAGGTTGCCCGTGGTGGCGTGCACGCGGAAACGCGGCGAGAGCGCGGCGCGGAGCAGGTCCTTGGTCGTGGTCTTCCCGTTGCTCCCGGCGACGGCGACCACCTTCCCCGCCAGCGCGCGGCGCCGGTGGCGGCCCAGGGCGCCCAGCGCGTGCAGCGTGTTCTCCACGCGGTAGTAGGCGAGGGAATCCGGCGCGCCGTCCGGAAGATGCGAGACGACGGCGCCCGTGGCCCCCGCCTCCGCCGCCTGCGCCAGGAAGTCGTGCCCATCGAACGACTCGCCCTTCAGCGCGACGTAGAGCGATCCGCTCTCGATCTTCCGCGTGTCGGTCGAAACGGACGAGAAGACGAGATCCGCCGTCGCCGGCCGTCCCCCCTCCCTCGTCGCCCCGTCACCCGTCCCGCCGGCGCTCTCCAGCGCCCGCGCCACCTCGCCCGCGGTCCAGCGGAACCCGCTCAACCCGCACCTCCACTCGTCTGCATCGCCCGTTCGGATAGGACCTCGCGCACCACCTGCCGCTCGTCGAACGGACGCTTCTCCGTGCCCACGATCTGGTAGGTCTCGTGGCCCTTGCCGGCGAGCAGGACCAGGTCGTTCTGCGCGGCGTTGAGGAGGGCGTGCTGGATGGCCTCGCGGCGGTCGGGAACGCGCCGCCGGGGTGCACGTCCCATGCCGCGTTCGATGCCGTCGATGATGCTTTCCGGGTCTTCCGTGCGCGGGTTGTCGGAGGTCACGATCACCACGTCGGCGCCCTCGGACGCGACGCGCCCCATCTCCGGGCGCTTCCCCGGATCGCGGTCGCCGCCGGCGCCAAAGACGACCCAGAGCCGGCCCTTCACCAGCGGACGCAGGGCGCCGAGGGCGCGCTCCAGGGCGTCGGGGGTGTGGGCGTAGTCGATCAGCACGGTGGCGCTGTGCGGCGGGCCGGAGACGCGCTCCAGGCGGCCGGGGACCTGCGGGAGCGAGGCGAGCCCGGCGGCGATCTCGCCGGCGCTCCACCCCAGCGCCCAGAGCACCGCGGCGCACCCCACCGCGTTCGACACGTTGAAGTTCCCGAACAGCGGCAGCGCGATGTCCGTGTCTCCGGACGGGGTGGAGAGGATGAATTCCATCCCCCCCGGCCCCACCCGGACCTCGCGAGCCCTCACGTCCGCCGGGGCGGAAGTGCTGAAGCGGACGACCCGGCGGTTTCCCGATGCCCCCACACCGTTCCATGCCGGATCGTCCGCATTCAGCACGACCGCACCCGCGGGCTTCAGCAGCTCCGTCAAACGGAGCTTGGCCGCGCGGTACTCCTCCATGCTCGGGTGATAGTCCAGGTGGTCGCGCGTCAGGTTGGTGAACAGCGCCGCGTCGAAGCGCGCCGCCGCCATCCGCCGCTGGTCGAGCGCGTGCGAGCTCACCTCCATCGCCACCGCCCCCACCCCCCGCTCCACGTACTGCCGCAGCCAGCGCGCGGCCTCCGTGGGCCCCGGCGTGGTCAGCCCCTCGGTCCCGGGGATGACCCGCCCCCGCGCGTCCAGCGCGCCCAGCGTCCCGATCGACCCCGCCGCGCCCCGCCTGCCCAGCAGGTGGCGGAGGATGGCGGCGCTGGTGGTCTTCCCGTTGGTCCCGGTGATGCCTACCAGCGTCATCTCGTTCCACGGGTCGCCGTACACCTCCGCCGCCGCGTGCGAGGCCGCGAGCCGGCCGTCGGTCACCACGATCTGGGGGAGGTCGACCGAATCATCCCGCCGCTCCACCGTGGCCCCGGCCGCGCCCCGGGCCGCCACGTCGGCCAGGAAGGCGTGGCTGTCGGAGCCGGTGCCCACGTAGGCGCAGAAGAGCGAGCCCTCGCCCGCCTGCCGCGAGTCGGTCCAGGCGTCCTCCACCGGCGAGTCGGCCACGTCGTCCTGCAGGCGGCCCTCGGCCAGCAGCCCCTCGCGCTCGAGCCGCGCCTCGACCTGGCCCAGCGTGGCGCGCTCCATCAGGCCTCCCCGGCCACGAGGGTGAGGGTGTCGCCGCGTGGGAGCAGCGCGCCGGCGGCCGGCCGCGTTCCCCGCACCGCCCCGGCGCCGTGGAGACGGACGCGGAAGCCCAGCGCGTGCAGCCGGCGCGCGGCGTCGCGCAGCGGCAGGCCGGCCAGCTCGGGGACGGGGACGGGCGTGCGGTCCGCCCGCGGCGCCGCGGGAAAGCGGTTGTCGAGGAAGACGTAGGTCCCCTCGCGCCCGCCCACCGCCGGCTCGTCGGCCGCCGGCGTCGTCCGAGGCGGCGCCGCGGGCGCATCTCCGCTCGTCCGCATCGTCAGCAGCGCGCGGCGGTCGAGCGAGGGCGAGCGCGCGGCGAGGATCGCCTGCAGCGTTGCCCGCGTCACCGGCGCCGCGGTGAGGCCGCCGTAGTAGTCGCCCCGCGGCCGGTCGAGCTTCACGTAGATGACGAGCTGCGGCGCCCGCGCGGGGAAGTAGCCCACGAAGCTGGAGTTGTACGCCCCCGCCTCGTAACGCCCGTCCGCCCCGGTCCTGCGCGACGTCCCCGTCTTCCCCGCCACCTCGAAGGTGGCGAGCTGCGCCTTGGTCGCGGTGCCGTCGGCCACCACCTCCACCAGCACGTCGCGGAGCGCGTGGGCGACCTCCTCGGGAATCACCCGGCGCACCCGGCGCGGCTCGCGGCGCTCGGCCGGCTCGCCCTTCGCGCCGCGCACCTCGCGCAGCAGGCGGGGCTCCATCAGCACGCCGCCGTTGGCCAGCGCGCCGTACGCCATCGCCATCTGGATCGGCGTGACGGCGACCTCGTAGCCCATCGCCAGGCTGGCCGGCGTGAAGGTGCTCCAGCGGTCGGGCCGCGGCAGCCGGCCTCCCGACTCCACCGGGTACTCCACCCCAGTGGGCGTGCCGAAGCCGAAGTCGCGCAGGTAGGCGTACTGGTCGGCCACCGGGAGGCGTTCGGCGAGCTTGCTCATCACGATGTTGCTCGACACCCGCAGCCCGTCGCGCAGCGTGAGCCACTGGTACGGGTGCACGTCGTTCACCGTGCGCCCGTTGGCCATGGTCCAGGTGCCGTTCTCGGCGAACACCCGGTCGGTCAGCGCCGCGCGGCGCCGGGCGAGCAGGCTGGCCACGAAGAACGGCTTGGCGATCGACCCCGGCTCGTACGGCTCGATGAACGCCGACAGGTCGCGCGAGCCGGCCCGCTTGCTCACCGCGGCCAGGATCTCCCCCGTGCGCGGGTCGGTGAGGATCAGGTCGCCGCCGGCGGCGCGGGTGGCGCGCACCTGCTCCTCCAGCGCCGCGTCCGCGATCTCCTGCAGGTCGAAGTCGATGGTCAGCACCACGTCGCTGCCGTCGCGCGGCTGCACCGCGGGGAGCGACATCGACGCTTCCTTGCGCCCCCGCGCGTCGCGGCGGAGGACGCTGAAGCCGTCGGTGCCGCGGAGGCGGCGGTCCATCGCCTGCTCCATCCCCCCCTGCGCGCGCCCGTCGGCGCCGACGCCGCCCAGCAGCTCGCGGCCCACCTCGCCCTGCGGGTAGAAGCGCTCCAGCTTGCGCTCCACGTAGACGCCGCGCAGGTCGCCCAGCGCGCGCCGCTGCTCCACGCTGAAGCGGCCGGGGAGCACCACCCAGCGCTGCTTGGGGTCGGTCGCGCGGCGCGCGGCGGGGCGCGCCATCCCCAGCGCCGCGGTCAGCCGCCGCACCGCCTCGGCGCGGTCGCGCAGCTCGCGCGGGGCCAGGGAGACGGCGAAGGTCTCGCGGGTGAGCGCCAGCGGCACCCCGTCGCGGTCGTAGATGGCGCCGCGGCGCGCCGGGAGCGGCGCCGTGGTCTGCTGCTGGCGGCGCGCCTCGTTGCGCCACTTCTCGCCCTCGAAGCCCTGGAGCTGCACCGCGCGGCCCACGATCAGCAGCGCGGCGACGGCGACGGAGCCGGCCATCAGCCTGCGCCGCAGCGCCAGCCGCTCGTCGGACGGGCCCTCGCCGGGGCGCGGGGTGCGCGTGCTCACGGCCGCACCAGGGGCGTGTCGGCGGACGCCGCGGCCCCGGGCGCGGCGGAGGCCGGCACGGGGAGGAGCACCACCTCTTCGTCGCGGGCCACGTGCATCCCCAGCCGCGCCTGCGCGTAGGTGACGATCCGCTCGCGGCGCTGCAGCGCCACGATGCGCGTGACCAGCTCGTCGCGCTCGGCCTTCACCACGGCGGTCTCCTCCCGCACCTTCTGCAGCTCCCGGAAACGCTCCACCCCCACGGTCTGCCGCCAGACGACGGAGGCGAGGGCGGCCGTGAGCACCAGCGCGTACGCCGCCCAGGCCGCCCGCGCGCGCCGCCGGGCGGAGCGCGCGTCGCTGGCGGCGCGCGGCGCCTCCCACGGCGACGGGCCGGCGGCGCGGCGGCTCACGCGGCCCTCCAGGCGCGCAGGTGCGCGCTGCGGGCGCGCACGTTCCGCTCGAGCTCGCCGGGGCCGGCGGTGACCGCCTTCCGCGCCAGAGTCTCCCCCCGCGCCACACCTCCGCAAACGCACACGGGAAACCCTTTCGGGCAGGTGCAGGCACGGCTCCAGTCGCGGAAGGCGTTCTTCACCAGCCGGTCCTCGAGCGAATGGTAGCTCAGGATCGCGAACACCCCGCCGGGGGCGAGGGCGTCGCGGAACTTCGGCAGCGCCGTCTCGAGCTGCTCGATCTCGCGGTTCACCGCGATGCGCAGCGCCTGGAAGATGCGGGCGCGGTCGCCCGCGTCGGAGCGGGGGAGCGCGCGGCCGATCGCCTCGACCAGGTGGTTGCTGGTGCGGAACGGCTCCCTCTCGCGCATCTCCACCACCACCCTGGCCAGCTTGCGCGAGCGCTTCTCCTCGCCGTAGCGGTAGAACACGTCGGCCAGGGCGGCCTCGTCCATCTCGTTCAGCAGGTCGGCGGCGCTGGGCTCGGCGGCGGTGGCCTGCGCCATCCGCATGTCCAGCGGCGCCCCGGCGCGGAAGGTGAAGCCGCGCTCCGCCTCGTCGATCTGGTGCGAGCTGATCCCCAGGTCCAGCAGCACGCCGTCCAGCGACCCCTCGCCCAGCCCCGCCGCCTCCAGCGCCTCGCCGAAGGGCGAATTCACCAGCCGCACCCGCTCGCCGAAGCGCGCCAGCCGCCGTCCCGCCTCCGCCAGCGCGTCGGGGTCGCGGTCGACGCCGATCAGCGTCGCCTCGGGTCCGCGCTCCAGCAGCGCCTCGGCGTGGCCGCCGCCGCCCAGCGTGCCGTCCAGGTACACGCCGCCGCGCTCGGGGCGCAGGTACCCCATCACCTCCTCCACCATCACCGGTGCGTGATAGGCGGAGGCGTAATCCATCAGGCGGCGCTCCGCTGCCGCAGCGCGGTCCAGGTGGTGAGCGTGCTGCGGCAGGCGCGGCACAGGCACCAGTCGGCCCCCAGCCACCCGTCCAGCTCGGGGATCGTCTCGAACGGACCCACGTGGTGGTCGAGCGCGCAGGGCACGGGGCGCGCGTCGGCGCGGCGCGGCGGCTGGGGCGTGGCGGTGTCGATCATGTCGCCTCCACTGGCCGTTCCCGGCCTAGCCGAAGATCTGGTGCATGAAGCGCTCGGCGTCGGCCGGCGGCTCGGCGGTCGCGGCGGCGAAGCGCTCGGGGTTCCACAGCTCGATGCGGTCGATGGCGCCCACCACCAGGGTGGGCCCGGTGATCCCCACGGCGTCCTGCAGCCGCTGGGGAACCAGGATGCGCCCCTGCTTGTCGGGCGCGACCTCCACCGCGTTTGCGGTCACGCGCAGCACGTAGGCGCGCGCGGCGGGCTGCAGCCGCATCATCTCGCGCAGGCGCTGCTCCACCTGCTGCCAGGTGTGCTCGGGATAGAGGGTGAGCGACTCGGGGAACACGTGCACCAGGACCAGGGTCTGCTCGCCGCTCTCGCGCCTGAACTGCGCGGGAAGGCTGAGCCGATCCTTTTCGTCGATCCGGTGCTCGAAGCTGCCGAGATACCCGCTCATCCGTCTCCTGGGAGGGCACGTGCCCCTCGCTTCCCCACAACGCCCCACTCTTCCCCACCGAACCCCAAGCTAACGCGGCTTTTCCGCCCGTCAAGGCGAAGATACGCCGAACAATGCCGGGAGAGCACGCCCTCGCGCGCGCGCGGAACTGCTGGATTTCAGCGGGGAGGGGCGATCGGGTGGGGTGAAGTGGGGAGGATCGTGGGGGGCGGAGGGATGCGCGGCGGCGGGTCGGTTGCTTCAGGCAGGCGTCGTATCGAAGGGCGGCTGAAGCCGCGGCTAGAACAATGGGAAGCCTCGCAAACCGCGCGAGGCTGTACGCTGGGCTTCCGCGAGCGCGGGCGGTTTGCGTGAGGGATTCGTGCCCGGAGGGCCGAGACGCCGGCGCGCCCGCGTCGGTCGCTGTGGGAGCGAGCGGGGACATGGCGCGCCGGCGGCTCGGCGCCGTTGGCAACGGCGGTATCGTTGCCTACGGCGCGCGAAGCCCGGCCCGGAGCGCAGCGGAGGGACACGCCCACACCCGGCTGTTCCGTTTCGGGTTCCGGCATCCGCTCTGCCAGCTCTGGAAGCCTCGCAGACCGCGCGAGGCTTCCAGTGGCCATCAAACCAGACCGGCGGGGCGCCCCTCGAAGCGCGTCCCGCCGTTTTTGATGATCCGTCGTCGCTGAACAGCTGGTCGGCAGAGCGCCGCTCCGCCGACGCTTGGGGATCGACCGCCCGTCACCGGCCGAGGCGGAGCCTCTCGATGATCTCCTCCGCGCACTGCGGGGCCGTCTTCCCGTCGGTCACGACGCGGAGGGTGCCGTCCCGGGGGATCGCGACGCAGTTCCACCTGCACAGCTGCGCGTGCAGCCCCTCCACGGTCCGGACCTTTCCCATCGCGACCCGCGATTCGCCGGTGACGCGCCTCTCCAGCTCGGCCACGTCGCACTGGAGGTAGACCGGGATCACGGCGCCGCCCGAGGCGGCGAGGATCGCTTCGATCTCCTCGTAGAATCCCAGGTCGACCGGGTGGTCGTAGCAGCTCGTGTACAGCACGGTCCCCGCCCCGCGCTCCGCCGCCGCCCGCAGCGCCGCCAGCCGAAGCTCCCGCACGAGCGCCCAGAAGGGTTCGGACCCGAACGGGAAGAACGGCCTCGCCAGGTCGAGGGTGAGGTGGTTGTGGAACACGCCCCAGCCGGTCCGGGCGGCCACCTCCGTGGCGATCGTGAACTTCCCGGCGGCCGGCGGACCGTGGAGAAAGACGAGCTGCATGGCTCGCGGGGAGGAGGGAGGCGCGGCTGCCCGGGCCGGGCGCCGAGGCGTTTCCCGAAAAATGCGTCGCCGGCGCCCGGCGCGGAAGCGAACCGCGTTCGAGCGGACGCGGACGTCACCCGGGGCGCCACGGATCGTCTTCCAGCTTCGCGACCACCCGGTCGATGAGGCGCACGGCGCGCTCGATCTCTTCCGCGCCGATCTCCTCGGTGACCTGCCGCGTCCACGCGTGCTGGCGCGGGCGGGTGATGCCGATGGCCTCCCACCCGCGCCCCGTGGGCGCGAGGAGCCTGGCGCGGCGGTGCGCCGGGTTCGGCAGGTACGCCGCCATCCCGTCGTCCACCAGCGCGTCGGCCAGGCGCTGCACGCTCTGCCGCGTGAGCCCCATCGCCCGCGCGACGCCGGAGACGGTGATCGGCTGGCGGAGCACCGCGCCCAGCACCTGCCACCGCGCGGCCGTCAGCCCGGACGGGCGCGCGATGGTCTCGGCGACGTCCAGGAAAAGGCCGTTGAGGCGGAAGGTGCGCATCACCAGCTGCGTGAGCGCGTCTCCCGCCGGGGTGCGGCCGCTCATGCGCGGCGCCCGCTCACGCCTCCGCCTCCCGCGCCTGGCCCGCCAGCTCGTAGAAGCCCGCCGGGTCGCCGTGCTTGTACAGCGTGTACCAGGCCTCCAGCACCGGCGCGTCGTACAGCTCCAGCCGCTCGAAGATCTTCCGCGCGAAGTCCACCGGGCTCACCCCGCCGGCGGTGACCAGGTCGCGGTCCAGCACGGCCGGCTCCTCCGCGTAGCGCGCCTCGCCGCCGTAGCCGGGCGCCTGCCGGAGGTATTCGAGCGCGTTGCTGGTGTGACGCCGCCCGTCCAGCACCCCGCCGCGCGCCAGCCCCGCCGTCGCGCCGCAGATGGCCGCCACGGGCACGCCCGCGTCGAGGAACGCGCGCGCCTTCTCCACCGCGTCCGCGTGCTCGCCGTGGTCCCACGTCTGCGCGCCGGGGAGGATCAGCATGGCGCTGTCCGCCGGCGTCACCTCGTCCAGCGCCAGATCGGGGACGATGGTCACGCCACCCATCGTTCGCACCGGGTCGCGCGTGGGGCCCACCGTGCGGACCCGGTACGCGCCGGGGTTCTTCTGGTACTCCGGGTTGTTGATCCCCGCGACGGCGTACCCCGTCTCCCAGTCGGCGAGCGTGTCGAGGACGAACAGGTGCACGGTACGAGCTTCCATCGTTCTCTCCCTGCCGGGTGATCAGTCGAACGCGCCCAAACGACAACGTGCTGTCATTTGGAATTTGACCGTTTGACAGCCTACTGTCAATCCTCACACCTGCGCCAAGCTGCGTGCTGGGTTTCCGCGAGCGGGGGGTTTTGCGTGAGGGATTCGCGCCCGGAGGGCCGAGACGCCGGCGCGCCCGCGTCCGGCGCCGCGGAACGGGAGAGCGGCCATGGCGCGCCGGCGGCTCGGCGCCGTTGGCAACGGCGGTATCGTTGCCTACGGCGCGCGAAGCCCGGCCCGGAGCGCAGCGGAGGGACACGCCCGCATCCCGCTCCTCCGTCTCGGGCCCGGCATCCGCTTTCGGACTTCAGATCACTCCTCGCCGGTCTGCTCGTGCGGGGCGTGCACCGGCTTGCTCTCGGGCGAGCCCTGCTGCCGCAGCCAGATGGAGAGCACCGTGAGCGCGAACACCGACAGGAACTCGCTCTGCCAGTTCTGGAAGCTCTCGAACCAGAAGCGCGACGTGCCCAGGTAGGCCAGCGTGCCCGCCCCCGGCTCGCCGTGCGCGGCCTGCTCCGCGCTGAACTCCGCCGCGCCCGCAGCCGCGTGCCCCCAGAACGCCGCGAGGAAGAGCAGGAACAGGGCGATCGTGAGCGAATTCCTGTACAGCGCCAGCGCGATCCCGCCGCGGCGGACGGGCCAGGGGGCGGTCGGATCGTTGCGGTGCAGGCGCGGATCCTCGTCGATCGGCTCCTTGCCGGCCTCGGGATCGTCGTCGGGCTTGCGGCTTTCGGCCGAGCCGCGCTGCACCAGGAAGGCGGTGAGGAAGATGAACACCGCCATCTGGAGGAACTCCGACTCCCAGTTCTCCATCGTGGCTTCGCCGAAGTGCCCCGTCCCGAGGTATTGGACCAGGGTGACGGACGGCTCGCCGTGGGATTCCTGGTCCTGGTTGTACTCGGCCCGCCCGGTCAGCACCTGGCCGACGAACGAGAACAGGAACAGGAGAATCGCCACCAGGCTCAGGCTGTGGCTTCGCACCCATTTACGCACGCGTGAGCTCCTGTTGCGGTTCGTCACCGGCGGACGTGTGCTCTCTGCGCATATCTGTCGCGCGGGAGTGTGCGGATTACGTGCCATCGCGTCCGGCGAACCCCGTTCGCGCCTTGCGGGAGCCAAACCATCGGGGTGCTGCGGGGGAGGATGAATCGGCCGGTTGCGTCGGCCGTCCGAAGCGCGTGGCGGGGATGTTGCCCGGAGTGGCGGTCGAAGCCGCGGGCCGCGCGGGTCGGTTTTTCCGCGGCGCGTCCCTGGTCCCAACTCCCCACCCGCTGCTCCCCCGCAGTCCGATCGACGGTGGAGCTTCGGGAGATGGAAGGAAAGCTATCGTGCGGATCGTGCTGATCGTGAAGCCGGGGTCGGTGGAGGAGGTTCGCGTGGGGGTGGAGAAGCTGCGCTCGGCCGGCCACGAGGTGTCCGCGCGCGTCACCTTCGAGACCGGCGACGCGCAGCAGTTCGCCCGCGAGGCGGCCGACTCGGGGATCGACGTGGTGGTGGCGGCGGGGGGCGACGGCACCGTGAACGAGGTGGTGAACGGGCTGGTGCTGGGTGGCCGCCCGGGCGCGGGTTCGGCGCCGCGGCTGGCGATCCTGCCGCTGGGCACCGCCAACGACCTGGCGGCCGGGCTCGGCATCCCCCTGGGCGATCCGGAGGCGGCGCTGGCGGTGGCGGTCGCGGGGCTGCCGTTCCCGGTGGACGTGCCCACGGTGAACGGGCGCTGCTTCCTGAACGTCTCCACCGGCGGCTTCGGCACCGAGGCCACCGACGACGCCCCGCAGGGGCTGAAGAACGTGCTGGGGCCGATCGCCTACCTGCTCACCGGCGTGCGCGAGTTCGTGCGCCTGCAGCCCTCGACGGCGTGTTTCGTGGCGGGGGACGAGACGCTGCACGACGGCGAGTTCCTGGTGTTCGCCGTGGGCAACGCGCGGCGCACCGGCGGCGGCATGCACCTCACCGTGGATGCGGAGATGGACGACCGGCTGCTGGACGTGTGCATCGTGGAGCACATGGGCCACTTGGAGTTCGCGCGCATCGCCCCGCAGCTCCGCGCCGGCGGCCACGTGGACCATCCGCGCGTGACCTACCGCAAGGTCCCCTCTCTGCACATCGACGCCGCCGACCAGATCTCCGTGAACGCCGACGGCGAGTCGGTGTCGGACCGCCGCTTCGAGTACGCCTTCGCCCCCGGCCGCCTCACGCTGATGGTCCCCGAGCCGCAGGGCGAGGCGGCGTGATAGCAGTTCTCCCGATCGAGTGCCGCAAACGCGCGGAGGTGTCATCCTGAGCGGCGCCGCCACACCGGGCGTTGGTCTGCACCAGTGGATGGCGGCGCCCGAAGGATCTAACCATGGGTCCGAGCGGCCGGCCGCCTGGCGCTCGACGGCCGAGCATAGATCCTTCGGCCTGTCAACTCCTTCGTTGGCAGAGAGATAGGCGTGGCCGGCCTCAGGATGACATCGTC
Source organism: Longimicrobium sp. (assembly GCA_035630095.1). GTDB lineage: Bacteria > Gemmatimonadota > Gemmatimonadetes > Longimicrobiales > Longimicrobiaceae > Longimicrobium. The sequence continues at coordinate 4,650 of DASQLJ010000508.1, read as the reverse complement.
GGCATCGGGGAAGAATCCACCGTTGATCAGCCGATGGACATCAAAAGCGGGCGCACCGTCGGAGGGTGCGCCCGCTTCGTATTTCGATAGCCGCCCATGGAATGACGTTACGCGGTGCCGGCGGCGAGCCAGGCCGTCGCTTCGTCGACGCCGCGGAAGACGGCGACGTGGTTGCCGCGGCCTTCCGTCATCATCTGGAACATGCGCGCCAGGCCGAACACCACGTCGGAGGGCGCGACGATGGCCACGCGGGCGGGGTTGGGCCGGGGCACCGCGGCGCGGGCGCGCAGCGTGTCCGTGCCGAGCTTCGCCGGGTTCAGCGCCGATGCATCCACCAGCGCGGGCCGCGACGGGACGTAGGCGCGGTCTCGCCTCCACGCTTCCGAGAACGAGGCCAGTTCGTCTCCGGTCACGAGCCCGCTGAGGGTAACCACCAGGATCCCTCGCTCGTCGTCGACCGAATACGTCACCGGCATCTAACCCGTTGCGCTGGCTCGTGGATCGCGTCCCCCGTTGGACAATTTGCGACCCTCGCGACCGCCGCGCCAGTCCGTTCACGTCGTCCCGCTTCTTCGACGAACCGCGCGGATCAACCGGCTTCCGCGGCGAGTTCCACGACGCGCTCGGCGCATCCCCAGGAGAGCGTGACGCCGGCGCCGCCGTGGCCGTAGTTGTGGATCACGGCCGCGCCGCCCACCGTCTCCATCTCCAGCCGCACCTCGGGGCGCCAGGGGCGCAGGCCCACGCGGTGCTCCAGCACGCGCGCCCCGGCCAGCGCGGGGACCGAAGCCGTGCAGCGCCGCACGATCGCCTCCGCCACGGCGGCGTCGGGGAGGGTGTCCTCCTCCCCCTCGTCCGCGGTGCCGCCGAGAACGCAATCGGTGCCGCGGGGGATGACGTACAGGAGGCCGGCGGGGTGGTACTCGTCCAGCCAGAAGCCGGGGAGGCCGGGGTTCTCCACCCGCACGACCTGCCCGCGCACCGGCCGCATCTGGCCGTCCGCCACCAGCTCGCGCGCGCCCAGCCCGGTGCAGTTCACCACCAGCGGAAACTCGCCGGCCACGTCGTCCAGCGATTCCACGCGGGCGATCTCGACCTCGCCGCCGTGCTCGGCGAAGCGCGCGGCCAGCCAGCGCAGGTACGCCGCCGTGTCGGCCACGGGCACGGTGAACGCCCACCCCACGCGCCCCGCCGGCACCTCGTCCGCGCGGGCGATGCGGAAGTCGGGGATGTGCGCCGCCCACTCCGGCACGTCCTCGGGATCGGCGCCGAGCGGGAGCAGGTCGATGCCGGGCGTCATCCGCACGCCCGTGGCGGGGTCGCCGGCCAGCATGCGGAACACGGCGTAGCTGCGCTCGCCCCATGCCTTCACCAGCGCCTCGGGCCCCACGCGGTACGGGTACCACAGCGCCGCCGCCACGGCCGACGTGGTGCGCTCCGGCGGGTCCGCCGCGCGGATGCGCACGCGCCACCCCGCCTCGCGCAGCCGCACCGCCGTCGTCAGCCCGATCACCCCCGCGCCGATCACCAGCGCTTCACGGTCGATCATCTATTCGGGATTCCAAGGTGTCGGAGCGTGAGTGCTGGATGCCGAGAACCGGGGGCAATCGTGGGAGATGCGGTCACTGGCGCGGCCGCGGTTAGCCCCCTCCCCCGGCCCCTCCCCGCGCTCCGCGGGGGAGGGGGGAACTGCGGCAAGCCACGGTTCTTCGCACTCGAGCACTGCCCATGCGGGCCCAAAGCACTCAGGACTTAGGACCCAGCACCCAGCACCCAGCACCCGCACTCGTCACCCCACCCACCCCGCATCTCCCGGCCCCAGCTGCCTGGGCGCCTCGGCCTCGGCGTCGTCGGCTTCCTGCTGCTTCTGCTGCTGCTTGGCGAGCGAGGCCACGGCGAGCGTGCCCGCGGGGCCCATCGAGTCCACGATGCTGCTGGGGATCACCATCATCCCGCCCTTCTGCTTGAGCCCCTCGTACAGGATGTTCATCTGCCGGAGCTGCAGGGCGGTGGGGTTGTTGTCGTACGCCTTGCTGGCCTCGGCGAACATGTGGGCGATCTCCACCTCGGCCTGGCCCAGGATGATGCGGGCCTGCTTCTCGCGCGCGGCCTGCGCCTCGCGGCTCATGGCGTCCTGCAGCACGGCGGGGATCACCACGTCGCGCATCTCCACCGAGTGCACCGTCACGCCCCAGGGGGTGCTGCGCTGGTCGATCAGCGCCTGCAGCTCGGCCTCGATGTGGATGCGGCCGCGCAGCAGCTCGCTCAGGCTGGTCCGGCCGATGATGTCGCGCAGCGCCGTCTGCGCCGCCCAGCTCACCGCCTGCACGTAGTCCTGCACCTCCAGCGCGGCCTTCTCGGGGTCGTGCACGGTCCAGAACAGCACCGCGTCCACGTTCACCGGCACGGTGTCGGCCGTCAGCGTCTGCTCGGCGGCGAAGGGGCTGGTGATGGTGCGCTGGTCGATCCAGGTGGTCACGCTGTCCACGAAGGGGATCACGGCGAACACGCCGGGGCCCTTCAACCCCTGGTACTTCCCCATCCGCAGCACCACCGCGCGCTCCCACTGACGCGCGATCTTGGGCGACATCGACGCGAACAGCCCCACCGCCGCGCCGGCGATGATGGCCAGCGGCGACTGCATGGCCACCGTGGCCGCCGCGCCCACGGCGGTGGGGACCAGCAGCGCCAGGGTGGCGAGGAAGTTGGGCCCGTTCCCCGAGGTGGGGCGCGCGATCGGGAGCTGCTGCGAGCCGGTGTTGACCAGGTCGGTTCTAGGGGGCATCGGAGGAGTCGCTCCTTCGGCGGCTGTCCAGGTGGATGATGACGTCGTCCAGCGAGAAGCCCAGGTCGCTGGCGCCGCGCAGGAAGGTATCTTCCAGCGCGGATAGCTCGTCCAGCAGCTCCTCGCGCTGGATCGCGTCGGGCTGCGCGCTCACTACGATGCCGACACCCTTGCGGGTTGCAAGCACCCCCTGCCGCTCCAGCTCGGCGTAGGCGCGCGAAACGCTGTTGGCGCCCACGCGCAGCTCCACCGCGAGCTGGCGCACGGTGGGCATCGGCTCGCCCGGCCCCAGCAGCCCCGCGCCCAGCGCCGAGCGGATGGTGCGCACGAGCTGCGTCTCCACGGGGGTTGGATCCGACGGGTCGATGTGAAACATTCAGGGCGGAGCGGGAGAGAGAGCAGGTTCGCACCCAAGGTGTACATGCACCCACCAGACCCTGTCAAGCAAGCCGCCCCGCCGCCCCCGCGGCGCGACGCGGCCGTTCCCGGCGCCGACGCCGACGCGCCACGCCGCCGCCGGCGGCGTGGGCGGAGGCTGCTGATCGCGCTGGCGGCGCTCGTCTCCCTGCTCCTGCTCGCGTGGATGCTGCGCGCGCAGATGCTGACGGCGGCGGCGCGCTATCTCTCCGTGAGCGACCCGCTGTGCCGGGCGGACGCGATCTTCGTGTTCGGCGGCGACCCCGACATCCGCCCGTACGCCGCGGCCGAGCTGTACCGCCGCGGGTGGGCGCCGCGCGTGCTGGTGCCCGGGATGGAGACCGGCCGCCTCGCCGAGCAGGGGCTGATCCCCCCGCAGACCGAGATCTTCCGGCAGGTGCTGCGGAAGGAGGGCGTCCCCGACGCCGCCGTGCAGGTGCTGGCCATGCCAGGCGGCACCAGCAGCACCACCGAAGACGCCGAGGTGCTGCGCGAATGGGCCCGCCGCACCGGCGCGCGGCGGGTGATCGCCGTCACCACCACCTACCACACGCGCCGCGCCCGCTACGCCCTGCGCCGCGCGCTGAAGGGCACCGGCGTGCAGGTGGTGATGTACGGCGCGCCGACCCGCGGCTACACCGAGGGCGACTGGTGGCAGGCGGAGGGCGGCCTCACCACCTACGTCAACGAGTACATCAAGCTGGCGCGCTATCGGCTGGCCGGCGGCGCGCGGTGATTCCGGTAGCACGGCACGGGGACGATGTCGGGCGATCGAATCATCGATGCGTACGGCGAGAGTTGCCCGATCCTCCGCACCGCCGGTATCATCTCCCCACCCTGTCCGTCCCTCACCCTGCCCCGCCGATGGACGCCGCTCCCCCGCCCCGGCCGGCCGCCGATCCACCGCTGACTGCCTCCGGCCCGCTTCCCAACGGGCCGACGCTCCCCGTGCCCCGCGCGGCCGCGGTGTTCGTGGACGCGGAGCCCGTGGCGGAGACGGATTTCGCGGCGGCGCGCGTGCCCTGCCCCGTCTGCGGGACGCGGCTGGAGGCGACGCGCGAGCACTGCTTCGGCTGCGGGTGGAAGGTGGTCGCCCCGGACGCGGCCGGCACCGCCACGGCGCTGCGGGCGAGCGCGCGCGCCATCTACCTGCTGATGGGGCTCTCGCTCTTCCTGGCACTGCCTGCGGTGGGGGCGCTGGTGCTGGCCTACGTGGATCGTGGCAAGGCGCGCGGTACCTGGCTGGACGGCCACTTCGAGTGGCAGGTGGACACGCTCTGGGGCGTGTTCTGGATGGGCGTCGCGGTGCTGGCGGCCACCTGGCTCGGCGGCCGCTTCCTGGGCACCGGCGCGTGGGGGCTGCTCACCGGGCTGCCGGCCCTCGCGTGGTACGTCCACCGCATCGTGAAGGGGTGGACACGGCTGAGCGACGGCGATCCGATCACCGG
>DASQLJ010000507.1:0-2730 GCA_035630095.1 Longimicrobium sp. | reverse complement strand
CGAGCCGGAGCCGGCGTGGGAGCTCCCCGCCGATTCCACCGCCGACGCGCCGCCGGCCTGGGAGTCGTTCGCCGCCGAGAGCGTGGAGGACGTGCTGGAGGCCGGGCACGGCATCCCCGCCTCGCACGCGGAGCCGACGCCCGCCGCGCCCGCCGCGCCGCAGGCCGACGTCTCCGCCGCGTTCGGCGAGGTGGCCGACCGGCTGCAGGCGATCGCCGACGCGCTGCGCAGCGACCCGGCCGGGTTCATGGCGGGGCAGGGGAGCGACCCGCTGGGGCTGCTGGTGACCGGCTTCGTGCTCGGCTTCCAGGCGCGGCAGAACTCCTGACGCAGGCCGCCGAATCGTGCACGACCACGTCCGCCGGCGCGCCTCGCACCGGTGGACGTCCTGCTTCGCGACGCCTCCGGCTCGCCCGTGTGATGAGGCGCGGAGCGGAGTCCGGTTGACCTCGGATCGGGCTGTCGGTTAAATTTCCGCACTTGGCGCGGTTTTTCGCTCCGCGCGTGCGCCCCCGTAGCTCAGCCAGGATAGAGCAGCGGTTTCCTAAACCGAAGGTCACAGGTTCAAGTCCTGTCGGGGGCACTGACCCATCGCCGCGGCCCCGCATCGTGCACCGATGCGGGGCCGCGGTCGTTTGCACATCGGCGCATCTGCCTCGGCCATCCCACCGGGGATGGCGGGAATCGGGGTGAGGAACGGTGTGCCTCGCGGGTTCGCCGGGGGAGACGATCTGTCACTGCCCGGACTACCATCCGGCGGGCCGCGAGAGTATACTTCAAATGTTGTACGTAATTTCAGACGATTCGTGAAATACCGATCCACGCGAGAGCAGATTCGGTGCGTGGTGGTGGCTCACCTGTGGCGTGACCGGCGCTTGCGGCCGTGTAACGCGTGCAGCCGTACGGCCACCGGCGATCAGGAAACGGTGTGTCGAAGAGCGGTGGTGCTCTCCCCCACGCGGCTGCGCGGGGGATCGCTTCCGGAACAGGGCCGCCCTTGTGCGGCCTCCAGGGTGACCAGGAAACGTACGATGGCCGAAACGAACGGGCTCGGCACGGCCGACACTCTCGTTGCTCCTCGTAGAGCGGAACGGCTACACGTGCCCGTCGCCATCACGCCGCACGCGAACGGGTGCGCGGTGGAGGCGACCGCCGTGCGCGGGCTGGACCGGCTGCGCGGGGCCGACCCGGTGCTGTACGAGCTGATCGCACGCGAGCACCGGCGCCAGAACGAGACGCTCACCATGGTGGCCGCCTCGAGCATCGCCGATCCCGCCGTGCTGGCGTGCGAGGGCACCGCGCTGCTGAACACCACGACGGAGGGGTACCCCGGCGCCCGCTACCACGCGGGGTGCGGCGTGGTGGACCAGGTGGAGCGGATCGCGATCGAGCGGGCGCGACACGCCTTCGGCGCGCGCTTCGCCAACGTGCAGCCGCACTCGGGGACGTCGGCCAACCAGATCGTGATGTTCAGCCTGCTGCGCCCCGGCGACACCGTGCTGGGGCTGAGCCTGGACGCGGGCGGCCACCTGTCGCACGGGTCGAAGGCGAACGTGTCGGGGCTCTACTTCAACGCCGTGGCCTACGGCGTGGACGCGAGCGGCCGCATCGACATGGAGGAGGTGCGGCGGCTGGCGCTGGAGCACCGGCCGCGGCTGGTCATCGCGGGGGCGAGTGCCTATCCGCGCGCGATCGACTTCGCCGCCTTCCGCCGCATCGCCGACGAGGTGGGGGCGTTCATGCTCGCCGACATCTCGCACGTGGCGGGGCTGGTGGCGGCGGGCGAGCACCCCAGCCCCATCGACCACGCGCACTTCACCACCACCAGCACCTACAAGCAGCTCTGCGGCCCGCGCGGCGGCCTGCTGATGATGGGGCGCGACCACGACGCCCCCTCGCCGGACGGGCGCGGCACGCTGTCGGACCTGGTGCAGCGCGCCGCCTTCCCCTTCTTCCAGGGAACGCCGAACCTGGCGTCGATCGCGGCCAAGGCGAGCGCGCTGGGGCGCGTGGCGAGCCCCGGCTTCCGCGAGGTCGCGCGGCGCATCACGGCCGGCGCGGCGGCGCTGGCGGCGGCGCTGGAGGCGCGGGGCTACACGCTGGTCTCGGGCGGCACCGACAACCACATCGTCCTCGTGGACCTCACCCCCCGCGGCCTGACCGGCGCCGTGGCCGAGGGCGCGCTGGAGGCGTGCGGGATCGTGGTGAACAAGAACCGCATCCCGGGCGACCGGCGCAGCGCGCTGGTGACCAGCGGCGTGCGCTTCGGCACCAACGGCCTGGCGCTGCGGGGGATGGGCCCCGCCGAGATGCCGCGCTGCGCGGCGCTGGTCGACCGCGTGCTCTCATCCGTCACTCCGCTCGGCGACCGCGCGTACGACCTGGACGCCGGCGTGATCGACGACGTGCGGCGCGAGGTGGCGGTGCTCTGCTCGCGTTTTCCGATCCCCGGCTACTCGGCGGAGGCGGAGGCGTAGCGGGCCGTCGCTCGCGGGCGGAGGAATCGTCGGCCCGCCGCACCGCGGGCCCTCACCCTGCCGCTTCGCGGCTGTCCCTCTCCCAAAACAAAAGGTTCTTCGTCGATTGGGTTGCAACCTGAACGCCCGGACGTTCGGCGCGGGCTCCGACGACTGCGGCAGCGCCAGGCTCGTCGACGAGTGGCTGCAGGCTCGGAATGCGCTGAGTATCGAAATTTTTTGCAGGACACCCACTTGGGGAGCTCACCCCGTC
>DASQLJ010000506.1:0-6336 GCA_035630095.1 Longimicrobium sp. | reverse complement strand
AGGGTGTCGCATCGACGTGTTATAGATCCTTCGGCCTGCAAGCTTTAGTGAGGGTCCGGCGAGGCGTGGTCGGCCTCAGGATGACACCGCCTGGTCTGCATAGTTGATCGTGAGAACTGGTATGAGCGACTACCCCCGCGCCACCACGCCGCGGAGGTAGACCCCGATCCCGGCGTAGGCGGAGAGGATCAGCAGCACCTTGCCGTAATAGCACACCAGCGCCGGCCAGTTCAGCGACGGCGGGGCGTGGACCGGGTCATCCGCGTGGACGCCCTTCCGCTCGTGGATGCGGGCGAAGCTCCCCCAAACCAGCGCGGCGAGCACGTACTGCAGCAGGTCCAGGAAAAGCCCGGCGACCAGCAGCAGCGCGGGCAGCAGCAGCGGCGCGGGGATCGCCATCACCCCCTGCGCGTCGGCCTTGAACACCCAGATCACGCCGATGCCGGCCACGGCGAGCTGCCGCAGCACGTCGCTGGCCTTCCCCGAGTGCGTGTAGTACGACTCGCGCGCGTCAGCCAGCGTGATCATTCCGAGTCCCTCCGCGGGCCGGTGCTGCCGGTGCTCGCCGAGCCGCGGGTGCCCTTCGGCGGTTTCCCGGGCCCGCCGCGCATCCGCTCCCCGCCGTCCAGCCACCCGCTCCCCGCGCGGAACACCGGCGCCGGCGGCGGCGCGCCCTCCCCCGCCCCGCCGCGATCGCGCGAAGACGGCGGCCGCCCCGGCCGCGGCTCGAAGCTGCCGAACTCGGCGATCCGCACGGCCTCGCCGCAAGCCACCGCCGAGGCGATGATCCCGCCGTCCACGCGGAACAGCGCATCCACCGCCTTCTCCGCGTCCGCCAGCGTCAACCCCGCACGCGCGGCAACCCGCGCCACAAGCTCGGCCCTCGTCATCGCGTCTCGTCCCCCGTCATCAGGCAGGATCAACTGCATCGACGTGTTGGACGGACGCGGGGGCGGCGTTTCACCGTCAAGCGGGGAACGCCGTCATCGCCGCGGGAGGGCGGGGGACGCCGTCATCGCCGCGGGAAGGCGGATGAATCCGCAGCTAGAACAATGGGAAGCCTCGCAAACAGCGCGAGGCTATTGGGCGGGCGTCAGTCGTCGGTGCGTTCGAACGTGGGGTGGAGGGTGCCGTCGGCGTGATGGCGCTCCTGGTTGAGCACGTAGGCCCGCGCGGCAGCGAGGTTTCGGCGGGAGACCGAGAAGGCGCCGTATCCGCCCTGCCATTTGAACGGTTCGGGCCATTCGAGAACGTGCGTCACGAAATGCGACGAGCCGCCCTTCACCCGCCGCACGAACTCCGCGATCGAGATCGTCATCGGCATCCGCACGAGGAGGTGCACGTGGTCCGGCATCCCACCCAACGCAACCACGTCCGCCCCAAGCTCGGTGGCGTGGTGCATCACGGACGCATACAACCGCTCCCGCAAATCCGCCGTGATGAACCCATGCCGCCGCCACGTCCCCCACACGAGATGGAGGAACACCTCCGCATACGCCTTCCGCAATGACATGGACGCTCGCCCCAAAAGGTGAAGACCGCCCCCACACCGAACAGCCTCGCGCAGTTTGCGAGGCTTCCCATTGTTCTAGCTTGCGGATTCATCCGCCTTTCCCGGAGGATTGGTGCCCGTCGATAATCCCGCTCTCCGCATCGACGTGCCGCCTTTCGCGTGAGCGCCGCCTGCGGAACGGCCGCCTTTCGCACGAGAATGGACAGCGCCTCACCCCGGCGCCCCCACGTGCGCGTGGACGAAGCTCACGGCCATCGACCCCTCACCCACCGCCGAGGCCACCCGCTTCGCCGAGCCGCTGCGCACGTCGCCGGCGGCGAACACGCCGGGGAGGCTGGTCTCCAGGAAGAACGGCGAGCGCCGCAGCTCGCGCCAGCGGTCCCCGTCGCGCACCTCGGGCGGTAGGGCGTCGCCGGTCAGCACGAAGCCCGAGCGGTCCAGGTGCACGCAGTCCTTCAGCCACGCCGTGCGCGGCCGCGCGCCGATGAACAGGAAGAGCGCGCGCGTGGGCACGAACGTCTCCTCCCCCGTCGCCCGGCTGCGCAGCGTGGCGGCGCGCAGGGCGCCGTTCCCCTCCACCGCCGACACCTCGCTCTCGCGGTGCACGCGGACGTTGGGCGCCCGCTCGATGCGGTCCACCAGGTAGCGCGACATGCTCTTCCCCAGGTCGCCGCCGCGGATCACCACGTGCACGGTGTGGGCGAAGCGAGACAGGTACATCGCCGCCTGCCCCGCCGAGTTGCCGCCGCCCACGATCACCACCGCGTCGCCGCCGCAGAGGCGCGCCTCCATCTCGGTGGCGGCGTAGTACACGCCGGCGCCCTCCAGCTGGCGCAGCCCCGGCACGTCCAGGCTGCGGTACTCGGCGCCGCTGGCCACCAGCAGGCAGCGCGCGGTGATCTCGGTGCCGTCCTCCAGCCGCACCACGCGCATCCCGCCCTCCAGCCGCAGCGCCGCCACGGCGGCGGGGATGGAGATCTGCGCGCCGAACTTCTGCGCCTGCAGCAGGGCCTTGCTCGCCAGGTCGGCCCCCGAGATCCCGGTGGGGAAGCCCAGGTAGTTCTCGATCCGCGAGCTGGTGCCCGCCTGCCCGCCCGGCGCCACCGCGTCCAGCGTGAGCGTGCGCAGCCCCTCGGAGCTGGCGTAGACCGAGGCGGCGAGCCCCGCCGGCCCGGCGCCGACGACGACAAGGTCGTACACGTCGCCGGCCTCCACCTTCACGCTCAGCCCCATGTAGCTCGCCAGCTTGGCCAGCGACGGGTTGCTCACCCACTTCCCGTCGCGCCCGATCACGATCGGCGTCTGCTCGGGCCCCACGCCGAAGGTGCGCAGCAGCTCCTCGGCGAGCGGGTCCTCCTCCAGGTCCAGCCAGGTGTAGGGGATGCCGTTGCGGCTCACGAACTCGCGCAGGTGGTGCGCCTCGGGCGAATAGCGCGAGCCCACGATGCGGATCCCCTGGTAGCCCTGCCCCAGCAGCAGCGTGCGGCGCATCAGGAAGGCGCGCAGCAGGATCTCGCTGATCTCGGGGAGCTCGCCCACCACCTTGCGCAGCTGCTCGGAGGGGAGCTCCAGCACCTCGCCGTCCTCGATCACGCGCCCCTCCACCAGGCTCACGCGGCCGGTCAGCACGTCCACGTCGCCGGTGAACTCGCCCGCCTCGTGGACCGTCACGCGGATCGCCTCGTCGCCGCTGAGGTCCAGAATCTCCACGCGGCCGGAGAGGATCACGAAGAACGCGAAGCCGCGCTCGCCCGCGTGCCACAGCGAGTCCCCGGCGTGGACGGGGCGCGTTTCGCCCAGCGGCGTCAGCACCTGGATCTGCTCCGGCGTCAGCCGCGGGAATGCGATGTCGATGTTCTCGGCCATGATATTCGATCGGGCAAAAGTCGGTCTGCCGTCGCGTCGCCGGAGCCAGGCGCCGAGACGGCAGGAGGGTTACTTCCATGGGGACGACGGGATGGCGGCCGTGCGCATCCGCGGCCGCCGCGTTACCATCGTCATCGGTGCACGTCCATCCCACCAGACCGGCGAAGGAGGCGGCGCGATGACGGTGATGGAGACCGCGCGGCTGCGGCTGCGGCCGCTGACCGGCGACGACCTGGCCCGGCTGCACGCCTTCCTCCTCAACCCCGAGTTCCGGCGCTTCCTGGGCCCCTATCCGCCGCCGCTGGAGACCTTCGTCCGCGAGCAGAAGCAGCGCTGGGACCTGCACTTCCGCCGCCATGGCTGGGGCCAGTGGGCGGTGGAGCGAAAGGACGACGGCTCCTTCGTGGGCCGCTGCGGGCTGATCATGCAGCAGGTGGACGGCGCCGACGAGGTCGAGGTCGCGTACGCCATCGGCGAGGCGTTCTGGGGCCGCGGCTTCGCCGCCGAGGCCGCGCGTGGCTGCCGCGACTGGGCGTTCCGCAACCTCCCGGTGCCGCACGTGATCTCGCTGATCCACGCCGACAACCTGCGCTCGGCGCGCGTGGCGCAGGCCAACGGGATGACGGTGTGGAAGGACGCGCCCTTCAACGGCGTCCCGCACCAGGTCTTCCGCATCACCCGCGCGGAGTGGGAAGCGATCCAGGCGGCGCGCTGACGCCGCCCGGCCGCCGTCACTCCGTGTCGAGCATGTCGTCGTAGTCCCCGTGGCGCTGCAGCCACGTCTTCGCGAACGGGCAGAACGGCACCACCTTCACCCCCTGCCCGCGGGCGTAGTCCATCGCCGTGCGCACCAGCGCGCCGCCGACGCCGTGGCCCTCCAGCGCCTCGGGCACCTCGGTGTGCAGCACGTAGAGCTTGCCGTTCTGCTCGGCGTACGTCAGCACGCCCTTGCCGCCCTCCATCGCGGCCTCGAACTGCTCCTCGGCCTCGTTCCGGGTCACCTGCACGCCGCTCGCTTCGGCCATCTTGGTCTCCGCCCGCCGGGTTCTTTTTCAGGGTCGATGGGAAGATAGCACGCTCGGCAAGACTGCGGCCGGAGGCGGGCGTCCGAAAGTCGGCGCCGGGGCCGGACACGGAAACCACGGATGCGGGCGTGTCCCTCCGCTGCGCTCCGGGCCGGGCTTCGCGCGCCGTAGGCAACGATACCGCCGTTGCCAACGGCGCCGAGCCGCCGGCGCGCCACTGTCCTCGCTCGATCCCGCGGCGATGACGCGGGCGCGCCGCCGTCTCGGCCCTCCGGGCGCGAATCCCTCACGCAACCGCCCGCGCTTGCCCGATCCCCCGCGCGATCCGTAGCTTTCCGTCTCCCGCGCGCTGTACCAGCACTTTGCCGCGCGCCGTCCAGCCCGCTGAACGAATCCGACTTCTTCGAACGAATCCGACTTCTTCAATCCCAGATACAGGAACCCGACCCATGCGCCGCACATCGACGCACCTTCGCCCCATCCGCCGCGCGGCCCTGCTGCTCGCGGCGGTCGCGCTCGCCGCCGGCTGCGCCTCGGCCGGCAAGCGCTACGAGCAGGGGCTGGAGCTGGAGCAGCGCGGCCGCCCCGCCGACGCCGCGCAGCGCTACATCGACGCGCTCAAGAAGGACCGCACCCTCTCCGACGCCCGCACCCGCCTGGCGGAGACCGGCGGCCGCGCCATCGCCGAGTACCTGGCCGAGGCGGGCCGCCTGGAGGGCACCGGCAGCTACGTCGAGGCCGCCGACGTGCTGCGGCGGCTGGACGAGCTGCGCGGCGACGCGAGCGCCGTGGGCGTGGCGCTGCAGCCGCCGGCCGGCTACGAGCAGCGCCGCCGCGCCACCTTCGACCAGGCGGTCAGCCTGGCCCTGAGCGCGTCCGGCAGCGCCCTGGCCCGGCGCGACTATTCCGGTGCCGTCGGCTGGCTGGAGCGCGCCGTGCAGCGCTGGGAGCCCACCCCCGCCGACCGCGAGCGGCTGGAGCGCGCGCGCCACGACGCGCTCTACGGCTGGGCGCAGGGCGAGATGCAGTCCGGCCGCTACCGCGCCGCGTACGAGCGCGCGGCGCAAGCGGCGGCGCTCGGGCGCTACGAGACCGGCGACGCCGCCGCCCTCCAGCGCGAGGCGCTGCGCCGCGGCACCGTCCGCGTCGCCATCCTCCCCGTGGGCGGCCCCGCCGCGGTGCGCGACAGCCTCCCCGACGACCTCTTCGCCGAGCTGAACGACGAGCTTTCGCTGAACCACTGGAGCCGCTCGCCCCTCTGGCTCGACGTGGTGGACCCGGTGGCCGCCGGCCGCGAGGCACGCCGCCACGGCGCCGCCCGCCAGCCGATCGACGCGGCGACGGGCGCGCGCATCGGCCGCCAGCTCGGCGCGCGGCTGGTGGTGGTGATGGAGATCGACAGCGTGCGCCGCGGCGAGACCGACGTGACCACGCAGCGCAGGACGGCGCGCACCCAGGCCGGCGCCGACACCGCCTACGGCGTGCGCGAGGGGCGCGTGGAGACCTGGGCCCGCGCCACCTACCGCGTGGTCGACGCCTCCGGCTACGGCCGCGTGGCCGACCAGGGCACCGTGGCCGCCCGCTCCACCGCGCGCGTCCGCCGCGGCGAGTACCGCGGCGACTGGCGCACGCTGCAGCTCGGCTACAGCGACCGCGCCCTCTTCGCCGCGGCGGAGCGGGGCTACAGCCGCGAAACGGTGCGCGAGCTGGTGAACGAGCTCGCCGCCCGCCTGGGCCGCGACGTGTACGACGCGGTGCTGCGCCGCGTCGAGTAGCCCGCGAAGGTCGGTCGGATGATGCGCGAAGGGCGCCGCGGCGATCGCCGCGGCGCCCTTCGCCATTCATCCCCGTCCGCCGAAACTTCAGCGCCGGGTGACGCGCAGCGTGGCCACGTAGCGCGGCCGCGGCACGTCCGTCCGCGGCTGGGGATCG
>DASQLJ010000505.1:0-5309 GCA_035630095.1 Longimicrobium sp. | reverse complement strand
GAGGGGCTGGCGCGGGCGGGGCCGGAGGGCGAGGCGCCGACGCTGCGGGTGCGGTGGATGGACGGTGCCGGGCGCGAGACGGGCGCCGCGGCGGTCCACCCGCTCCTCCCGGACGACTTTCCGGTACACGCGCTGCGGCTGGAGCCGCCGCCGGGGACCACGCGGGCGGGGGTGGCGCTGGTGGTTCCCGCGCGCGCCGGCCTCCTCGCCCGCTCGCTCTCCGTCCTGGCCGCGCCGGAGGTGGAGGTGCCGCTCCGCTTCATCGCCCAGGCGCCGGGCGAGCTGACCGTCACCGAGGCGCGGGTGGTCTACGACCTCGGCGCCGGCCCCGCGGTGCCCGGGACGGGGACGATTCCACCGCGCCCCGCGAGCGGCGGCACCGGTGCGGACGGCGGACACGGCGGCGAGGGCGGTCCCGGCGAAGCGCCCGGGGAAGCGGGGGACGACGGATGCGACCCGTGCGACGACGAAGAAGGAGCGGCGCCGCCGGCGGGGCTGGGGACCGGTGGGACGCAGGCAGCGCCGCGCATGGTTCCAGTGACCACCGTCCGCCCGCCCGTCGGAACGCGCTGGCAGCCCTCGGGGGCCACACGCACGCAAACGATCGTGTCGTTCCAGCAGGGGCAGGGGCAATCCACGGCGAAGGCGGCGGAGCCGGCCCGGGCCCAGCCCGTGGGCCCTCAGCCTCAATCGGAGAAGGCCGACGCCTCGCCACCCGCGCCGGAATCTCTGTCCGCCGAACCGGTTCAAGACGAGGTGAAGCCGGAGATCGCCGGCACGCCGGTGCGGGAGGTGCTGGGGGTGGGGGAGGCGCGCGAGCGGCGCCTTGCGGAGGCCGGCATCCGCTCCGCGGAGGAGCTCGCCGCGATCACGCCAGAGGAACTGGTGCGTGCCGATCCCACATTCGCCCCCATCGCGACGTCCCTCATCAAGGCGGCCGCGCGGCTGGTCAGCGCGCGGACGTAACTGCTCCCGAAAACTGAAGGTGGGAGGGGCAGCCTTGAGGAACGTCGCGGCCCTCCACGAGGCTGGATCGTTCGCTGGCGTCCTCCGGACCTGGGGGCGGTGGCACTCGTTCGGTGACGGTGCCTCCCCAGAGGTAGTCGCTCTCGTTTCGAGCCTACATTGGCATGCACCTGTCGCGACATCCGCAGTAGGGTACACGAAGTTGCCCATGCGGAAGGTGGATACCCCGCCAGTTGAAGAAGAACCGGCGTCTCGACCGGCGGTCTGCTGTGAGCACTAGCCCTGATCGGCGCGCACTCTCACCGGGAGTCTCACCGGCACACAGGCATGGAAAACGAGCAAACTGGGGGCGGGATGAACATCCGAACATACTCCTAAAGCCGATGGAAACGAGTACTTTGAAGAATCGCGCCGACCTTTGCTGGAATGAAGTGGAGACGGGCGACAGGTACTGAGGCTCGCCCGGTCTCCGGCCCGGTAGCGGACACGGACGGCCGTGCTCCCTCGCACGAGGGGCGGGGCCGTCCGCATGTAGCCGTTCCGTCCTGTAGAGTGTCTGCGTCACGCCGGCGTGGCCTGCAACCGCGTCAGGACCGTCGGAAGGAGACAGGCAATGGAGTTCATCATCCCGGGGGTGATCAGGTCGCGCGCCCCTTGCATGTGCAGACCGACTCCGGCCTTGTCCGCATGCGCATACCAAACCGACCCCGAGTCGGAGAAGTTCGAGGTGACCCTTCTACCGCGTCCTTGCAGCGGTACGATCCGGAACGCCTGTGTCCCGTCGTCCTTGAGGCTTGCGCCCCGCCCGGTCAGGTATCGTCCTCCACCGTCGACCTTGCCGCAGGTTACGCCGGTCCCCACGCCCGACTTGGTGACGATCTCGCCGATCTGGGGAGTGCGGACGGTGCTGATCACGACATCCGTTCCCAGTTGGGCGATCAGGACTCGCCGGGCGCTGCTCAGAATCGCGATCGCCGCATCGCCGTCCTCGTCGTCGAATGAATCGTGCAGGCTCGCGATCTCGTCGGAACCAAGGCCCCCCGCGGGTTGCACGACCCCGGCGCCCACGCCGCCGCCGGTGAGCACGTGCGCGCAGCTGAGAATGCACCGTCCCTTCGTCGCATGGTCGACGATGAGGCCGATGGTTCCTGCCGATGCGCCCAGGTTCCGGACGCTGACGCCGGGCTGGATCGGGTCCACGCGTTTCTTGCGCGGGGGTTCGCCTGGCAGCGACGCACACCGTGGTGATTCGTGCTTCTCAAATCTTGACACGAGGTGCGAAACCTTCACATCGTCGATGGAGGGAGGAACTGCATCCCGGAGATACTCCCACCGCTCCTCACTGGAGAAGACACGGATGCCGAGCTCGTCCGTGGGCCTGCCGTTCTCGTACAGGAAGCCGATGTCGACGCCGAGGACGCCCTCCAGTCGTCCGACGCGTTCCAGCATTTTCTCGTAGGCGGCGGTCAGGCGCGGCTCGTTGATGATTGGGTTGGCCATGATCAGTTGCCTCCATCAGATGGGATGAGAAAAGCGACTCCATGCAGACACGCCTGCCTTCAGTCTACCTTACCGGCGGGTCGCGGACACAGACTTTCGTTTCACCTGCGCCCGTATCCACCAAGCGGCGGCTGGTCCGGCTGCGACCGCATCTCGCCGACAACTCCGCCGCCGCGCGGCACGCGCCCCTCGTCGATCTACGATTCCACGGCGAGTCCACCGCCGCACCGCGCAGGGCCGGGGCGCTGCTCGAGAATGCCCGGCACGCCTCGCCGGACGGCGGCCGTCCACGCAGGTGAAGCCGACCTCCACGCCGGTGATCCCGGCCATTTCCTCCACGTGCGCCAGCTCAGCCGCCTCCCCGTGACAATTCCTTCCTCGTGAGAAGATGGATGGCCCTCCGCGCCGGAATTCTCCTCGCAGCGCTTGCGCTCGGGTTCGCGGGCTGCCGTGCGGACCGCGGCGCCCCCACCCCGGAGTGGGTCGTCGCCTCGGCGGAGGGGCTGCGGTTCACCTCGGGGCGGCTCGCCAGCCAGCGGCTGTGGCGGGTCTGTGCGCCGGACGACGAGGCGGCGCTGGTCGCCCGTGCCCGGTGCGATCGTATTCCCCGTCCGGGGTCCCGCCGCTACCGTCGGCTCGCGCGCGCCGCGATGGAGGTCCGCGCGCGCCTCCGGTCGGATCCCTCCTCCGCCTCGCGCCACGCGCTCGCCCTGGTGGACCTGCAATGGCACGAGGTGTCACCCGCGGCGCTGGAACACGCGGTGGCAACGCTGGAGGAGGCACGCCGCGCGTCTCCGAGCGATCCGGCTCTCCTCAACGATCTCGGCGTCGCGTACCTGGCCACGGGAGAGCGCGACCAGCAGCTCCTGCCGGTGCTCCGCGGCCTCCAAGCCATCGAGCAGGCGCTCGCGGTAGACTCCACGCACGTTCCCGCCCTCTTCAACCGCGCCCTGATCCTCGACCGGCTGTACTTGGTGGCTTCCGCCCGCCGTGCGTGGACGCAGTACCTGGCTCGGGAGCGCGATCCCGCATGGCGGCGCGAGGCCGCGGTCCGCCTGCGGGCCGACATCGAGGCGGTGCAGCCGGAGCCGGATACGGAACCCGCCGCGCTGCTGGCTTTGCCGCATGACGGCCGCACTGTCGCAGCCCTCGTCGGGCGGACGCCCGATCGAGGGAGGACACTGGGTTTTCGCGTTCTCGAGGCGTGGGGAACGGCCGTCGTCAGCGGTGACTCGATGCACGCGGCGCGACTGCTCGCGCTCGCGGGTGCCGTCGCCGCGGCGCAGGACAGCCTGTCCGGTGACCGGAGCGTGGCGGAGGCCCTCTTCCTCGCGGCGAATTCCTCGTTGGGTAGTGCGCGCAGGCGAGCGCTCGCGACGGCTCACGAGCAGTTCGGTAGCGGGGTCCGGCTCTTCTTCCAGTCCAGTTCCGCCGCCGCCTTGGCACCGCTCGACTCCGCCGGGCGGGGATTTCGGGCGCTCGGTGCCCCAACGGCGCGCTGGGCCGAGTTCTTCCTCGCCGCCTCCCATGTCAACATGGGCCGGTACACGGAGGGAGACAGCATTTTTCGCGGCGTGCTCGATGCCGTCCGGCCCGCCGAGCCCGCGCTGGAGGCCAAGACGCTGCTCGCGCTCGGCCTGAGCCAGCTCAGGCGCGGAAACTACGAGCCCGCGATCGAACTCTATCGCGCGGCGGCGCCATCCGTGGAGCGGGCTCGGGAACCCGAGACCGCGGGCCATGCGGCGTACCTGGCGACGGAAGGCTTCGTGGTGGCCGGGCAGACGCTTGAGGGCCAGGAGGAGGCGTACCGCGGCCTGCGCATGCTCTCACGGTTACGCCGCTCGAACTACCTGAACAATCACCTGTCTCGCGTTGCCGGGATCGCTCGTGACGCAGGGCTGAATCGCGCTGCCCTCGACCTTTCGAACGAGGTGCTGGAGGTCGCGCGCGGCCTCGGAAAACCCGACGTGTTTGCGCTCGCCCTCTGCGCGCGGGCACGCGATCTCAGCGCTGCAGGACGGGGGGCGGAGGCGATGGCGGATCTTCGCGCTGCGGCGGTGTGGGCGGACAGCATGCCGCGCGAGCCCCTGCAGAACCGCATCCGGGCGGCCGTGCTGCTTGCCCGCGGCGAGATCGTACGCCGGTCCGATCCGCGCGGCGCGCTTCCCCTGCTCGCGGCGGCGGTGGACTCGTTCCGCGACTTCCAGACTGACCGCAACCTGCCGGAGGCGCTTTTCCAGGCCGCTCTCGCGGCCGACTCGGCCGGTGAGCCGGCGCGAGCCCGCCGCTGGATTCGGGAGGCAGTAAGCGCCACCGAGCGACAGCAGTCCGTCTTCCGACACACCGCCGGCCGCGCGGCGTTCGCAGAACTCGTCGAACGGGTCTCGGACCAGATGATCGCCTACGAGCTTGCCGACGGACGTGCCGACAGCGCCTTTGCCTACCTGGAACGAGCGCGGGTGGCGGCATGGCCGCCCCGCGTTCTCGCCCGGCGCCGTCCGCTCACGCCGGGCCAGGTTCGCGCGCGACTCCCGGCGGACATGCTTCTGGTGGAGTACGCGCTCCTCGGCGACCGGGTCGTGGTCTGGAGCGTGTCGCCCGACGCGTGGCGCGCGCACGTTCTCGCCGTCTCGCGTGACTCTGTCCGCGGGCTGGTGGCGCGGCTGCCGAACGAGCTCTCGGAAGCCGCGCCCAGCTCCGCGCCCGCGCTGACGCAACTCTACGACCTGCTGCTCCGCCCCCTGGGTCCCATGCTCGCCCGCGCCCGTCGGGTGGTGATCGTGCCCGATCGAGAGCTGCACAGCGTGCCGTTCACCGCGCTCCGCAACGGCGACGACGGAAGC
>DASQLJ010000504.1:0-6415 GCA_035630095.1 Longimicrobium sp. | reverse complement strand
GAAGGGATCGGGGACGAAGCGCTCGGCGGTGAGCGCGGGGCGGTCCAGGTAGCCGCGGACGACGCCGCCGCCGCCCACGTACGCCTCGCCGGGAACGCCGACGGGGGCCGGCTGCAGCGCGGCGTCGAGGACGTAGATCCGCGCGTTCCCCGTCCCCCGCCCGACGGTGACGGTGAGCGCGTCGTCGTCCACCGCCTGCACGTCTTCCCACGAGCACCACGCGGTCGTCTCCGTGGGCCCGTACATGTGGAGGAGACGCGCCGGCTTCCCCGACCGGAGGATGCGCCGCACCGCCTCGGCGTCGACCGCCTGCCCGCCGAACAGCACCTCGCGCAGCGGCTGGAAGAGGTCCGGCTCCTCGCGGGAGAGCGGGTTCAGCAGCGCGGTGGTCTGGTAGAGCGTGGTGATCCCCTCCGCCCGCAGCGTCTCCCGCAGCGCCGGCGGGGAGAGAAGCACGTCCCTGGGAATGCCGACCAGCGTGGCGCCGTTCAGCAGCGCGCCCCACGCCTCGAAGGTCAGCGCGTCGAAGCTGGCGCTCGACGCCTGCGCCACCCGGTCGCCCGGCGCGAGCCGGACGTAGTCGGTGTCGACGACGAGCTGCACGACCTCGCGGTGGCCCACCATCACCCCCTTGGGCCTCCCGGTCGATCCCGACGTGTAGACGATGTAGGCCAGGTTCGCCGCCGTGGCCCCGCTCTCGGGCGCATCGGACGGCTCGTCCGCGAGCGCGTCCGCCGCGTGGTCCAGGCAGACGGCATGGACGCCGGGCGATTCGAGACCCGCGGCAAATGCCGACGCGGTGACGAGCACGCGGATGCCGGCGTCGGCCAGCATCAGCGCCAGGCGCCCGGGGGGATAGGCGGGATCCAGCGGAACGTACGCCCCGCCGGCCTTCAGCACGGCGAGGAGGGAGACGACCAGGTCGGTGCCGCGCTCCAGCAGCACGCCCACGCGCGACTCCGGGCGCACGCCGTGGCGGACCAAGTGGTGCGCCAGGCGGTTGGCCTTCCCGTCCAGCTCCGCGTACGTCAGGCGCACGTCGCCCCAGGCGAGGGCGAGGGCGTCGGGCCGCGAGCGGACCTGCGCCTCGAAGCGCTCGTGGATGGTGACGCCGCGCGGGTACGGGCGGTCGGTCCGGTTCCACTCCTCCACCAGCATCCGCCGCTCGTCCTCGTCCACCAGCGACAGGCCGGAGAGGCGCACGCCGGGATCGTCCGCCACCTGGCGCAGCACGCGGCCCAGGTGCTCCACCATCCGCCGGATGGTGGCGGCGTCGAACAGGTCCGTGCGGTACGCCAGCATCCCGCGCAGCCCGGCGGCGCTGGCCGCCACGGCCAGGTTCAGGTCGAACTTGGCCGAGGTCTCCGGCACCCCCGCGCCACGGATGCGCAGGCCGGCCAGCGTGCCCACGGTGCCGTCGCCGGTGCCGTCGTAGGTGCCGAAGGCGAACATCACCTGGAAGAGGGGCGAGTAGCTCAGGCTGCGCTCGGGACGCAGCTCCGCCACCAGCCGGTCGAAGGGCACCTCCTGGTGGTCGTACGCGCCCAGGGTGGTGTCGCGCACGCGGTGCAGCAGGTCGCGGAAGGCGGGGTCGCCGGACAGGTCGGTGCGCAGCACCAGCGTATTGGAGAAGAAGCCGAGCACCCCCTCCAGCTCGCGGTGCGTGCGTCCGGCGACGGCGCTGCCCACCACCACGTCGTCGGTGCCGGCGTAGCGGCCCAGCAGGGCCTGCCACGCGGCCAGCACCGCCATGTAGGGCGTGGCGCCCTCGCGGCGGCCCACCGCGGCCAGCGCTTCCAGCAGCTCCGGCGGCAGTGCCACGGGCTCCGCGGCGCCGCGGTAGCTCTGCACGGCGGGGCGCGGATGGTCGGTGGGAAGGGCCAGCAGCTCCGGCGCGCCCGCCAGCCGCGCGCGCCACCACGCCAGCTGCCCGTCGAGCGCGGCGCCCGCCAGCTGCGCGCGCTGCCACACGGCGAAGTCCGCGTACTGCACCGCCGGTTCGGCGAGCGGCGACGAGCGCCGCTCGCGGAAGGCGCCGTAGAGCGCCGACAGCTCGCGCAGCACGAGCTCGCCGCTCCACCAGTCGGTCACCACGTGGTGCATGCACATCAGCAGCAGGTGGTCCTCGTCGGCCAGCCGCAGCAGCGACGCGCGGAAGAGCGGTCCCGCGGCCAGGTCGAACGGGCGAGCCGCGTCGTCCGCGATCCGCCGCGCGGCCGCCGCCTCGCGCGCCGCCGGCTCCAGCGCGGACAGGTCTTCCACGACCAGCGCCCACCCGGCGAACGGGGCGACCACCTGCACCGGGCCGCTGCCGGCCTGGCGGAAGGTGGTGCGCGGGGCCTCGTGCCGGCGGACGACCTCGGCCAGGGCGCGCTCCAGGGCGGGCACGTCCAGCCGGCCCTCCAGCCGCAGGGCGGTGGGAACGTTGTACTGCGCCATTCCCGGCTGCAGCTGGTCCAGGAACCAGAGCCGCTCCTGCGCGAACGAGAGCGGCAGCGGCCCCTCGCGCGGCACGGGAACGATGGGCGGGAGCTGCGGCCCGCCCTTGCGGCGCAGCGCTTCCACCTGCTCCGCCAGCTCGGCCACCGTGGGGCGCTCGAACAGGGTGCGCAGCGGCGCGCGCACCCCCAGCACCTCGCGCACGCGGGCCATCACCAGCGTGGCCAGGAGCGAGTGCCCGCCCAGCTCGAAGAAGTTGTCCGTCGCGCCGATCCGCCGCCCGCCCAGCACCTCGGCCCAGATCCCCGCCAGCACCTCCTCCACGGGGGTGCGCGGCGCCACGTATCGGTCCGCGTCGGCCGCGAGCTCCGGCGCCGGCAGTGCCTTGCGGTCCAGCTTGCCGTTGGGCGAGAGCGGGAGCGCGTCCAGCGCCACGAACGCGGACGGCACCATGTACTCGGGCAGGCCGCGCCGCAGGTGCTCGCGCAGCGCGGCGGCATCCATCGCATCCGGATCAGCCACCATGTACGCCACCAGCCGCCTGTCACCCGGCTGATCGTCGCGCACCACCACCACGCACTCGCGCACCCCGTCGTGCCGGCGCAGCGCGGCTTCGATCTCCCCCGGCTCGATGCGGAAGCCGCGGATCTTCACCTGCTCGTCCAGGCGCCCCAGGTACTCGATCGCGCCGTCCGCTCGCCACCGCGCCCTGTCGCCCGTCGCGTACAGCCTCGACCCCGCCCCGGGCCCCAGGTGGTCGGGAACGAAGCGCGACGCGGTCAGCGCCGGGCGATTCAGGTAGCCACGCGCCACCTGGACACCGCCGATGTACAGCTCGCCCGGAACCCCCACCGGCACCGGCTGGAGCCCCGCGTCCAGCACGTACAGGCGGGTGTTCCCGATCGGGCGGCCGATCGGGACGACGTCCAGCGAGTCCTGCCCCTGGCACGCCCACCAGCTCACGTCCACCGCGGCTTCGGTGGGGCCGTACAGGTTGTGCAGCTCGACGCGGGCGGGGAACCGCTCGTGGAACCGTTCCACCAGTGCCGGGGGGAGCGCCTCGCCGCTGCAGATCACCCGCTCCAGGCTGGCGCAGCGCTCCACCGCCGCGGCCTCCACGAACTGCTGCAGCATCGGGGGAACGAAGTGCACCGTCGTGACCCGGTGCCGCTCGATCGCCTCCTGCAGGTACGCCGGGTCCCGGTGCCCCTCCGGCCGCGCCATCACCAGCGAGGCGCCCTGCTGCAGCGGCCAGAAGAATTCCCACACCGAGACGTCGAAGCTGAACGGGGTCTTCTGCAGCACCACGTCCCGCCCGCCGAGCCGGAGCTGCGACTGCATCCACCACAGGCGGTTGACGACGCCGCGGTGCGCGTTCATCACCCCCTTGGGACGCCCGGTGGAGCCGGAGGTGTAGATCACGTACGCGAGGTTCTCCGGGGCCACCTCGCTCCGGGGGTTCTCCACGCTCCCGGCCGCGGCCTCCATCCACGCGCCGTCGACGCTCACCATCCGGACGCCGTCTCGCGCCGGCAGGACTCCGCGCAGCCGCTCCTGCGTCAGCAGCACGGGGATGTCGGAGTCGGCCAGCATGTACGCCAGCCGCTCGGCCGGGTAGCCGGGGTCCAGCGGGACGTAGGCGCCCCCGGCCTTCAGCACGGCCAGGAGGGAGACCACCATCTCCAGGCTCCGTTCGAGGCAGACGCCCACCCGCGCCTCGGGCCCGACGCCCAGGCCGGCGAGGTGGCGCGCCAGCCGGTTCGCACGCTCGTTCAGCTCGCGGTAGGTGAGCGACTCCTCCTCGAAGCGCACGGCCACCGCCCCCGGCGTGCGCGCCGCCTGCGCCTCGAACAGCTCGTGGATGCACCGGTCCGCGGGGAACGCCGCCGCCGTGTCGTTCCACGCCTCCAGCACCAGCGCGCGCTCCGCCTCGCCGAGCAGCGCCAGCCGCGAGAGCCGCACGTCCGCGTCGGCGGCGACCTGCTCCAGCACCCGCTCCAGGTGGCCGAGCATCCGCTCGACCGTGCCGCGCTCGAAGAGGTCGGTGCCGTAGTTCAGCCCGCCGCGCAGGCCCTGGGCGGTCGCCCCGAGCGTCAGGGAGAGAGCGAACTTGGCGCTCGCGTTCTCCGCTTCGACTCCGCTCACCTTCAGCCCCGGAAGTGCGCCCCCTCCCGCCCCGGCGTTCTGGAGCGTGAACAGGACCTGGAAGAGCGGCGAGTGGCTCAGGGACCGCTCTGGCTGCAGCTCGGCCACCAGCTTCTCGAACGGCACCTCCTGATGCTCGTACGCGCCCAGCGTCGCCTCCCGCACCCGCCCCAGCACCTCGCGGAAGCCCGGGTCTCCACCGAGGTCGGTGCGCAGGACCAGCGTGTTGACGAAGAAGCCGATCAGCTCCTCGACCTCCTTCCTCGTCCGCCCCGCGATCGGGCTGCCCACGACGACGTCCTCGCTCCCGCTGTACTTGCCCAGCAGCACCTGGAAGGCGCCCAGCAGCACCATGTACAGCGTGGCCCCCTCGCTCCGTCCCAGCGCCTGCAACCGCTCCAGCAGCTCCGGGGAGAGCTCCACCGGGACCGTCGCGCCCCGGTACGTCTGCACCGGCGGGCGGGGATGGTCGGTGGGCAGCTCCAGCAGCTCCGGCGCACCCGCCAGCCGCTCCCGCCAGTACGCCAGATCGAACTCCAGCGCGTCGCCGCGAAGCTGCTCCCGCTCCCACACCGCGTAGTCCGCGTACTGCACCGGCGGCTCCGCGAGCGGCGACTCCCGGCCCTCGCGGTACGCGCCGTACAGCGCGGACAGCTCGCGCAAGAGCACCCCGGTGCTCCACCCGTCGCTGACGATGTGGTGCATGCACAGCAGCAGCAGGTGCTCGTCCGCCGCCAGCCGCAGCAGGACCGCGCGGAAAAGGGGCCCGGCCGCCAGGTCGAAGGGCCGCGCCGCTTCCTCGCGGGCGCGCCGCCCTGCCGCCGGCTCCCGGTCGGCGGCGGCCAGCGCGGAAAGGTCCTCCACCGGCAGCACGAAGCCGGCGAAGGGCGCGATCACCTGCGCCGGCGCGCCGTCGAGCTCCCCGATGGTCGTGCGCAGCACCTCGTGCCGCCGCACGATCTCGCCCAGCGCGCGCTCCAGCGCGCCCGCGTCCAGCGGCCCGCCGAGCCGCAGCGAGACGGGCATGTTGTAGGCGGGGTTCTCCGGCTGTACCTGGTCGATGAGCCAGAGCCGCTGCTGCGCGAACGACAGCGGCGCGGGCGCGTCGCCCCCGCGCGGGCGGATGGCGTCCGGCGGGCGCGCCTCGGCCACCTTCTGCCGCAGGATCCTGTGCAGCAGCGCCTGCCGCTCGGGCGACAGCTTGTCGACTCGTTCCAGTACTTCGCTCATCGAGCCTCGCCTCTCCGGTTCATCCGCGGCGCGAGCCACGGCTAGGAACGGTTCCGACGGATTCAGTCTCCGCTCAGCAGCCCCATCACCTCGTTTTCCGAAAGCCGCTCCAGCCGCTCCAGCGCGGCGACCAGCTCATCGTCCCGCACTCGCGCCAGCACCAGCTGCTCCACCCGCGGCGCCAGGCCGGACACGGTGGGGGTCTCGAAGATCGCCCGCAGCGGGAGCTCCACCCCGAACGCCTCCCTCACCCGCGACACCACGCGCGTCGCCAGGAGCGAGTGCCCGCCCAGCTCGAAGAAGCCGTCGTGCACTCCCACCCGCGGCAGCCGCAGCACCTCCGCCCAAGTCCCCGCCAGCAGCTCTTCGGTCCCCGTGCGCGGCGCCACGTAACGCTCCGCGGCCGGAGCGAAGTCCGGCGCCGGCAGCGCCTTGCGGTCCAGCTTCCCGTTGGGCGTCAGCGGGAGCGCGTCCAGGGAGACGAAGGCGGCCGGCACCATGTACTCCGGCAGGCTCTGCCGCAGCCGCGCCCGGAGCGCCTCCGCGTCCGCGTCACCCACGATGTACGCCACCAGCCGCCGGTCGCCCGTCTCGTCCTCGC
>DASQLJ010000503.1:0-5361 GCA_035630095.1 Longimicrobium sp. | reverse complement strand
CGATCTCACCATGACGGAGTCGCTCCGTCTGTTGTTCTAGTTGCGCGGCGACACCCGAGATGTGTCGCTGGAGCAGATGGCTCTGCTTCTCGTCCACGGCGAAGCGATCGAGTGCTTCCCTCACGTGCTGCGCCGATCGGTGAATCGGCTGGAGCGGGAGCGATAGGTCTGATGGGATCGTCGCGTTGAGCGAGATGGGCAGCGACGGACTAACCAGCCGGCCCCGCTCGATGAGCGCACGCGCAAACGCCGCCGCAGAGTGAGCCGCGTAGTTCTTCCACCCCTCCTCCCGGGTGAGTCCGATGATGTCGCTGATGCCCCGGATCGTGAGGGTGGGAAGATCGCGGCCCCCAGGGGCTGCGTTGCGCGCCGCCGCCTGGATGCCCGCGAACTCCATCTCGAACGCGATCAACTTGCGGAACGACGCGCAAAGGTCCTCGGCGGCCGCCGGGTCGATGATGAGGGTGCTGCTACTGCCAATCTCGCCTAGCACGACGCGCGGCGGTCGGCGATGACCCTTTATGAATCCGGCCTTAAGTCCCGTGATCACGCGGGCCTGGTACTCGCTATCGCCGGCGATGGACAGATTTTCCAAAACGAGCTGCGGTGCCTTGGCTCGAATGGCTCGCGGCGAGTTCCAGCCTTTCAGTGTCGGAGCGAGCGCGCCCAGTCCGGAGAGCACCTGTTCGGCGCGCTCCGTCATCGGCCCCCCACCGGCGGCATAGTCGGTGCGACCGGGCCCCGAGGCGGCCATCAGTGACAGATCGTGAACGAAGCTGGAAACGACGACATCCCCCAGCGTGAAGGTAGGGCTCGGCACACCGCCCGCGATGCCCACCGCTAGCAGCCACCTGGGGTGCAGGTCATCGATGGTGTTCGACGCCACCCTCTGGGCATGCGTCGTCCCCTGCCGGATGCACTGCACCATCGCGACAGTGTGAATTCCGGTTGGCGTGGGCACCCAGCTGATGGCGTAGGGCCATCGACCATGGCCTTCCCCCTCGACTTCGGCGATTGCCATAGGCGGAAACTGCCCATGGACTGCCGACTGCTCGTCATCGCGCATCGTCAGGATCGCGAAGTCGATCTTGCCGCGGAAATCGGCGATATGAACCCGGGGGAGGTCCGCCGGGTAGTCCGCTGGAAGAGTCATCGCTGGCCTCCTCACCGTTGGGTCGGGGGACACGAATCAGGCAGAACGATCCGGGCTGCTTCGTCTCGGAACATCCGCGGCGGCAACACCCGGCCTACACTGAAGAGGCTGCCAGGTTCCAAGGGACAGGAACCATTTAATCAGGACCGGATGAACAAGGATTTGACTGTCCCTTACCCCAACCCGGCATAGCCGGAACAAACAGGGTTTTGCTGGACGAAGTCCGAATGCTTCGCATGGTGTACGGTATTCAGCACCTGCGCAGGAACGGACACCCTGCTCACGGAACGCCACTCCTCCCGCAACCCATACGGCTGCGGCAGCTACTGAGCTAGCCCTGGCCTCGACGGAACAAGCCTCTCCCGGCGCGGGAGAGGCTCGTCCGTTGCCCGCCGGTCCGCATCCCGATTGCGTCGCGTTGACACCGCCTGCCCCGCCGGGCATCTTCCGCGGCCCCGAATCCACCTGCGCCGAAGGTCGATGATCCCCAGCCCCGCCCCCTCCGCCCGTGCTCGGCGACGTCCGCGTGGCGCCGCTTCGTGCGCTCGCCCGCGAGACGGACGCGCAGACGCTGGCGGAGCAGCTCGAGCTGGTGGCCATCCCCGCCCCGCCCTTCGGCGAGGAGGTGCGGGGGGCGCGGGTGCTGGCGCGCTTCCGCGAACTGGGGCTGGCGGACGTGCGCCGCGACGAGGAGGGAAACGTGCTCGGCTCCGTCCCCGGCGCGGGAACCGGCGCGGCGCCGGTGGTCGTTGCGGCGCACCTGGACGCCGTCTTCGCGGCGGGGACGGAGCTCGAGCCGCGGCACGAGGGGGCGCGGATCTACGCGCCGGGGATCACCGACAGTGGGTCACGGAGCTGGAAGAGCAGCCGCGTGGCGTGGTGATGGTCACGGACGGCCACTCGAGTGACTTCGGCACGGACCCAAGACTCCCGGTCCTGTGGGTCCTCACCGCGCCGCACCGCCGATTCAACCCGCCGTTTGGCGAGGTGGCGTTCCACCCTGAATGCCTAGCCGCTCGCGGCTAGTCCGTGGCCAGTAGGAGGCAGCGGATATCCGGAGCCCCTGCTGTTCCGGCGTCTCCGCGCGCGCCTACCACCGCGTGCTGAAGATCGCCCGCACCATCGCCGACCTGGACGGCGCCGCCACCATCACCACCGCCCACGTGAGCGAGGCGATCCAGTACCGCTCGCTCGACCGCCAGACCGGCGCGGCGGCCGCCGCCGCAGTGGCGGCGAAGGCGTGACGCCGAGCATCGCCGCCACGATTGCCCGGCGCTGACATCGAGACTGCTCAGGCGGATCGATGGAGCTCGAAGCCGCACCGCCGCAGCTCCGCGAGCAGTTCGTCCGCATCCACCTGCTGGTGTGGCGCGAGCACGCCGGTGTGCGCGACGCGGCCCGCGGCGAGCGCGCGGACCGCCAGCACGGCGGGGATGATGGCGAGGCGATACGCGTCCTGCCCTGCGGACAGGACCAGCCGCACCGTGGCGCCGCGCGCATCCTCCACCTCGCAGCCGAAGCCGCCGTGCGCGCCGCCCAGCCGCCGCACCAGCGGGAGCGCGGCCGGCACCACGCGCCTGATCGCCGCGCGCACCGGAGACACCCGCGCGGCAAGGGCGAGCACCGTCGCCGCGCCGGGGACGTTCGGGTCCACGTACGCCTCCGCGGTCCTCAGCGTCGGATATGAGCGGGGGAGGAGCACGCCGTCGGCGGTGTCGAAGAGCCAGCCGCGGCGCCGGCCCAGCGGAGTGCCGCCCGCCCACCGCCGCGACGAGCCGAAGCCGCGCTCCATCCGCAGCGCGCCGTCTCGAAGCACCGCCACCGGGCCCCCGACGGTGGACAGGAGCGATGCGGCGGTCGCAGCGACGGCGGTGTGGCGCGGGGTGGGGACGAGAAAAGCCGTCAGCCGCACGGGATCGGAGAGGCCGCTCCACGCGAGCATCGCCGACGATACGGCCGACGCGGTGCTGCACGCGGGGAGGAGCCGCACGCCGGCCGCCACGGCGCGCTCGTCCAGATCCAGCACGCGGCGCACGTAGGCCGATGCGTCGGCCAGGTCCACCACGTCGAACCCCACCTCCACGGCGGCTTCGGCGAGCGCGGTGTTGCGGGGCTGGAACGGGCCCGCCACGTCGAGCACCACGTCGCCGGGACGCAGGGCGCGGCGCAGGGAGGCGCCGAGTTGGACGTCCACCGCCAGGTCGGCGTTGCGGCGGGCGGCGGTGGTCACCGGCACGCCCGCGTCGCGCAACGCCGCCACGGCGGCGCCGCCGAAGAAGCCCGTGCCGCCCACGACCACCACCCGCCTCATCGCAGCGCGCGCGGAAGCACGAGGGCGAGCAGCACCAGCGCGGGGAAGAGGACGCCCGAGGCCACCACGAGCCCCGTCGCCCACCCGGCCGCGCCGCACACGCTCAGCACGATCCCCGCCAGCCACACCACCCAGGCCAGCGCGCGAACCGGCCGCGGGAGCCTCGGCGTGCCCAGCGTCAGCGCGATCCCGGCGGCTGTGTAGAAGCCGTTCGCGAACACCGACGTCAGCACCGTTCCCACCTGCTGGACGGTCGCGAACCGGGCCGGGTCGTCCGTCACCCGCGGGAGCCAGCCGATGTAGAGCGCCTCCCCCGTCAGGTCGGCCCCCAGCCCGGCGACGGCCAGCGCGAGCGCGGCGAACGCCAGCCCCTGGCGTGGGACGGCGCGCGCCCACCAGGCGTAGAACGCCAGCACGCTCACCCCCGCCGCCATCCACACCGCGAACCCCGCGCGCCACGACGCCGCGTTCGCGTGCACGTACGCCATCCGCGCCGCCAGCGACGGCTCGGCCTCGGTGCCGCCGCGCAGCACGCCGAGCATGAGCAGCCCGGCCGCCGCATGCATCCCGGCGCAGACGATGGGCGCCACCGCGAGAAGCCCGGAGTCGCTCCTTCGCTGCGAGATGATTGGGCTTGCGGTCGATGAAGGCATGCGGGCGGGGTGGGCGAGACGGGCGGGCGCAACAGCGAGTGAGGCCACGAAGCTACGTCGCGTCCCTCCATCGTCACAACCCGTGCACGGTTCCGGGGGGCGGAGGGCACCGCCGCCATCCTTCGTCCGCGTATCGCGATCAGTTCAGCGGCGTGGACGGAGCCGGTTCGCGCTCGAAGCGCAGGACCTCGCCGGAGACGGGGAGGAGGAGGAGCGACGAGCGTTCGATCTGGAAGTCGCGAGATTCGGAGAGCGCGGTGGTGAAATCTCCCTCTTCCCGCAGGAGCCGGTCGTCCGCGCACTCCATCTGGCGCATCGCGAGCGAGGTTACGCCGATGCGGTGTCCGACGGCGTGGTACGTCCCGGTGAAGTCCCTGCACCCGGCGAACCCCCGCAGCGAATCGCGCGTGAAGGAGAGGGTGGCGCGCAGGCTCTCTGCCGGCCGGTTCCCGATCGATACGAGGCGCCAGCGTGTCCCCTGCAACTGCGCCGGATCCATCGCCCGCAACCGGCGGCGGACGAACTCCAGCACGACGCCGCCGCCGGCGTGGAGACGAAGCGAGTCGGCGGACTGGTGGACGGTCCACGCATCGCCGAGCGCGCGGATGAAACGCGCCTCCTGGTCGGCGATTGGCGGTGAGCACCCGCGCGCGGTGGAGGAAATCTCGCGGAGTCGAAGCGTATCCCCGCCGGCGGTGTAGCGGCCGCCGAACCAGTTGCACCCGCCGTATCCGCCGAACGTCGTGTCGTCGAACATCACGGTGAGAGGCGGCATCGGCAGCGGGCGCGTTCCGTTCGTCGAGACGAGCATCCACTCCGTTCCGGGAAGACGTTCGGCCGTGACGGTGCGCTCGCCGCCTGAAGCGCCGGGCGGCGCGCTCGACGACGCCGCGCGCGGGTCCGGACCTGCGCCGCACGCCGCGGCGAGCAGCGGCGCGAGGACGGCGATCAGCGAAGAGACTTGCGGACGCATGCGCGTTTCCCGGGTTGCGAGGCCTACTGATCTGACCCGGTCCGTGCGGCCGGAGTTCCCGGAGAGCACGCCGCATGCGTCTTCCCGGCAGACTCACGGCAGCGTGTCCGACGACCGATGGGGAGAAGGTGCGATGCGAGATGGAAAGAGCGTCCTGGGCGGAGGGCGGCGGATCGCGGCGGTGCTGGGGATCGCCCTGCTCGCCACGCTGCTCTCGGTGGCTTACCAGCGCGTGGGCCCGCTGCAGGACGCATCCGGATACGCGTGCGGC
>DASQLJ010000502.1:0-3406 GCA_035630095.1 Longimicrobium sp. | reverse complement strand
CTCGCGCCATCGTCCAAGCCGGATTTCCGCAGAAACTGAAACGGCGCAGATGATCTGGTTCGGCAATCTCTCTCACGCACTTCGCATTCCCGTCCCGGCAATCGTGGCGGGCGACGAGGGCCAGCGCATGGAAGCCGCGCTGCGCCTGGTCGCGGCGTACGCGCCGCACCTGGAGGGCGACGCGCTCCTCGACGCCCTGGCGGCCACCGGCTACGTGGACCGCGCCGCCGCGCGCAGGCTCCTCCCCTGCTACCGCCACTTCGACGCGGACCGCTGGTTCGCCGAGTCGCTGCGCTCGCTGTCGCTGAAGGGGCCGCTGGTGGCCGACGAGTTCCGCGGGCGCATCGGCCGGGTGGTCGAGGACCTCACCGGCAACGCGCGCATCGAGGAGGTCGGCCCCGAGGGCGCGGTGCGCTTCACCCTGGGCGAGCGCGAGGGGATCGTCCTCTCCTACCCCGCCGTGCAGTTCAGCATCGGCGGGCCGGCGGCGAAGGCGCTGGAGGCGGCGGTGGACGAGATGCCCGACGCGCTGGTGATCGTCGCGCGCAACTTCCAGGACGGCACCGGCGGTCAGCTCCGCTCCCTCCTCATCAACACCGGGATCCGCGGCACGCTGGTGACCGTGAACCTGCTGCTGGGGATCCGCGCGATGGCGCTCAAGTACCAGCCCGCGCCCGAGCGCGTGGTCGACCTGCTGAGCGTGGGCCGGCCGATCCGCTCGCAGGACGTGGCGCTGCTGGGCGACCGGGTAGCCGCGTAACGGCAGCGGCAACGGCATCGGTCGATGACGAGAGGGGCGGGCCCGGCGCGGGTCCGCCCCTCGTCGCGTCGGGACGAATCGCCTGGGTGTCACGCAGAGTCAGCAGAGTCAGCAGAGAACAACCGCAGTTCTGGCTTTTCTGCTAACTCTGCTGACTCTGCGTGAACCCTCTTTCCTGATCTGCGGGGGAGCCGGCGGCGAGAACGGTGTTGATCGACTGCTCCCATTCGCGCATCCACTCGGCGAAGCGCGGCTGCGTCACCTGCTCGATCGATTCGTTGCCGGCGGGCGTGAGGCCGACGTAGTCGTAGCGGACGGTGACGGCGGAGCCCTCGCCCTCGGGCGCGCAGGATACCTCCACGCGAACGGCGTTGAGGCCGGCCGTGACGCGCGTGTAGACCACGCGGACACCGGGTTCGTGGCTCGCCACCATCCACGTGGTCGCGCGGCCCGCGTGCTCCGTGAAGAAGGTCGTGCCGATGCGGACGCTGCCGTCCGGCGGCCACGCGTAGCGCGGCGACCATCCGGGCACCCACTCGCGCTCGCCCTCGGGCGTGAACAGCGGGAACACGTGCGCGGGCGGCGCGTGCAGGTGCAGCGTGCCCCTCCGCGTCGCGTGCGCCGCGACGAAGCTATTCATCATCCCCCTCCCGCAGGTTGTGCGCGGCCTCGGCGCCGTAATCCAGCCCGTAGGCGTCTTTCAGCTTCGCGATCACCGACAGCGATTCGGGGCCGAACGGGGGACGGTTCTCGAACGCGTGCACGACGATGCCCTCGACGAGGTCGCCGAGCGAGAGGTCGTGGTACTCGGCCAACCCCTTGAGCACCTTCACCAGCCGCTTCTCCATCCGCATCCCGGTCTGGACTCGCTCCACGACCGGGCCCGTTTTCGCGCGATCAGCCATTCGACTTTCTAGAGTTCAAGATCGGCAGTGCGTTATCATATTACCATGGTAACAATCCCGGATGATTGATGCAAGCAAAACGGCCGCAGGCAGGGAGCCCGCGGCCGTCTTACGTTCTACCCGATCACCAAGCATCATCCGGGAATCGGGTCCCCATGGTTTCTCACAGAGGTCACAGAGGACACAGAGGGCCACTGAGAACCCCTCTGTGTCCTCTGTGTCCTCTGTGAGAGCATATCCCAGGCGGCATCAGAACGGATGCCTTGGAAGCGGTATTACTCGTGGACTCGGGGAATCGTGGATCAGCCGAAAAGGTCCAGTGCTTCCCCGTCTTCTCCACGCGCCTGCGGAGCGTCGTCGTTTGATGCCTCGGGCTGCTCCGGCGCATCCTCCGCGTCGTCGCCCGCGATCTCGGCCGCGGCGGGCGGAGCCTCAAGGTCGCCATCTTCATCCGCACTCGACGCATCCGACTCTGCCGAATCCGTTGCATCTGCCGCGACGTCTTCACCATCCGCCAGCGCGGGGGGCGGCTCGTCATCCGCCGGCGACTCGGGGAGCTCGCGCTCGGCGACGTAGGTGACGGCGGCGAGGCGCTCGTTGCCGGTGATCTCCACGGCCTTCTCGGCGGCGCCGGCGCGGCCGGCGATGGGGACCAGGTCGGGCTTCACGCGAACCGTGCGGCCGCCGGCGGTGGTGGCCATCAGGTCCTCGCCCGGGTGCGTCTCCCGCGCCGCCACGATGTCGCCCGTCTCCTTCGTGGGCGCGTGGAGCACGGTGCCCAGGCCGCCGCGGCCCTGCGGCTGCAACTCGTCCAGCGGCAGGCGCTTGGCCCAGCCGCGGTCGGTCACCAGGCACAGCTCGCCCCCCTCGCGCCGCGCGACCGCCACGCCCACGACCGACTCGCCGGCCTTCAGCTTGATGCCACGCACGCCCTGCGCGGCGCGGCCCATCATCGGCACCTCGGCCTCGGGGAAGCGGATGGCGCGGCCGCCGCGGCCCACCAGGATCAGCTCGCTCTCGCCGTCGGTCTGGCGCACGTCCACCACGCGGTCGCTGGCGGGGAGCTTGATGGCCTCGATGCCGGCGGCGCGGGCGTTGGCGTACTGGTCGAGCGCCGTGCGCTTCACCGTCCCCTCCGCCGTGGCGAAGACCAGCGAGCGGTCGGCGCGGAACTCGGCGACCACGAACACCGCGGCCACGGCCGCCTTCTTCCCCATCTCGAAGAGCTGCCCCACCGCCTTGCCGCGCGAGGTGAGCCCCGCCTCGGGCACGTCGCGCACCTGCATCCCGTAGGCGCGCCCGTCGCTGGAGAAGAGGAGGAGCGTGTGGTCGGTGCTGGCCACGAAGGCGCGCTCCACGTAGTCGTCCTCGTAGCGGTCCAGCGCGATCCGCTTGCCGGCGGTCATGCTGCGCTGGTAGACGGCCATGGGGATCTGGCGAACGTATCCCTCGCGGCTGAGCGTGACCACCACGTGCTCGGCCGCCAGCATGTCTTCCAGCTTGAACGACTTCTCGTTCTCGATGATGCGCGTGCGGCGCGGGTCGGAGTACTGCGCCGCCACCTCGCGCAGCTCGCCGCGAATCAGCTCGAGCTGCCGCTCGGGGGAGGCGAGGATCGCTTCCAGCTCCACGATGCGGCGCTCCAGCTCGTCCAGCCGTTCGCGCAGCTCCTTGCTCTCGAGCTGGGTGAGCCGCGACAGGCGCATCTCGAGGATGGCGTCGCTCTGGCGCTCGTCCAGCC
>DASQLJ010000501.1:0-3787 GCA_035630095.1 Longimicrobium sp. | reverse complement strand
CCTCCGCTGCGCTCCGGGCCGGGCTTCGCGCGCCGTAGGCAACGATACCGCCGTTGCCAACGGCGCCGAGCCGCCGGCGCGCCATGTCCCCGCTCACTCCGGCGACGACAGGGTGGGCGCGCCGGCGTCTCGGCCCTCCGGGCGCGAATCCCTCACGCAATCCGCTCGCGGAACGGAGTTCGTGGGATTCGTATCACACTGAGGCACGGAGAACCACGGGCGGTTCTTCGTGTCCTCCGTGTCCTCCGTGTCCTCCGTGTGAAACCGCCGTCGCCGTTTGCCGTAACGGGCTTCGGAACCCCTCGGCGACCGCTCGCACCGCGGGACGGCGGTCTCACGCCGTCCATCAGCGAGTTCGGACCCGCGAAGGTGCGATCCACGGCCGCGGGCCCGACTTTCGTGTCGCGCCGGGGGATGAGGACGCAGGGCAGGCGGCGAGGGTGGTCCGATCCGCCGGTGGCCGGATCAGCCGTTCCCGACTTCTCTCCGGAACCACACGTTGTCCCGCCGTCGGCCGATCCCCCCGCTTCCGGCGGATCAGATGTTTCCGCAGGTTGCTTTCGTCGCAAGGCATGCGTATCGTGGCTGCGCGGCTCGCACGCCGCGGTTGCATGGCACCTCCGCCACCTCTCCCGAGAACCCGCATGAGACCACTTTCCCACGCCCTGCTGCTGGCGGCGCTGCTGCCCGGCGCGCTGGCGGCGCAGCAGGCACCGCGCTCGCAGGGGGCGGGCGCGCAGGCCGCCCGGATCGCCTACACCGAGGAAACCCTGCCCAACGGGTTGAAGGTGCTGTACCACGTGGACCGCTCCACCCCGGTGGCGGCGGTGGACATCTGGTACAACGTGGGCAGCAAGAACGAGGCGCCCGGCCGCACCGGCTTCGCCCACCTGTTCGAGCACATGATGTTCAAGGGCTCGCGCAACGTGCCCGACGGCATGCACTTCGGCCTGCTGGAGGGCGCCGGCGCCCGCGCCGGGGCCGACATCAACGGCACCACCAGCTGGGACCGCACCAACTACTTCGAGCAGCTCCCCAGCAACCAGCTCGAGCTGGCGCTGTGGCTGGAGGCCGACCGCATGGGCACCCTGGCCGACGTGCTGGACGCGGCCAAGCTCGACAACCAGCGCGAGGTGGTGAAGAACGAGCGCCGCCAGGGCGTGGACAACCAGCCGTACGGCACCTGGCTGGAGAAGATGCTGGCCAACGTGTTCCCCCAGGGCCACCCGTACCACCACCCGGTGATCGGGAGCATGGAGGACCTCTCGGCCGCGTCGATCGACGACGTGCGCAACTTCTTCCGCACCTACTACGCGCCCAACAACGCCGTGCTGGTGGTGGCCGGCGACATCGACGTGGAGCAGGCCAAGGTGCTGGTGCGCAAGCACTTCGCCTGGATCCCGCGGCAGAGCCCGCCGCCGCCGCTGCGCGACACCAGCCTCCCGGCGCTCCTGGGCGCCGAGAAGCGCGAGGTGATCCAGGACGCCAACGCCCCGGCGCCGGCCGTGTTCGTGGGCTTCCGGATGCCCTCGGCCAAGGACCCGCGCTCCATGGCGGTGCAGGTGCTCTCGGGGATGCTGTCGGGGCGCTCGGCGCCGCTGTACGAGGCGCTGGTGCGCCGCGCCGGCATCGCCACCAGCGTGAACGTGTTCAACCTGGGGCTGGTGGAGGGCGCCGACCTGATCGTGGTGCGGGCCAACGGCAAGCCGGGCGCGAGCGCCGACTCGCTCGAGGCCGCGCTGCTGCGCGAGCTGGGCAACGCCATGGCCGGCCTCACCACCGACGAGCTGGAGCGCGCCCGCGCGCAGGGCCGCTACGGGCTGGTGAACACCCTGCAGCGCACCGGCGGCTTCAGCGGCCGCGCCGACATGCTGGCGCAGGGATACACCTTCTACCGCGACCCCAACTGGGTCAACACGCGCCTGACCGAGCTCGACCGCGTGACGCTGGCCGACGTGCAGGCGGTGGCGCGCGAGCGCATGGTGCCCGCGAACCGCGTGATCCTGGTGTACGTGCCCAACCGGGCTCCCGCCGCTCAACCCCAGACCCCCGCACGGCCATGAACCGCCTGAGAACCCTAGCGCTCGCGGCGGCCCTGGCCGGCGCGGCCGTCCTTCCCGCCGGGGCCCAGCAGGAGCACGGCACCACGCCGCCGCCCGCGGGGCCGCTGCGCCCCTTCCGCGTGCCCCAGCCGCAGGAGTTCACGCTGGCCAACGGGCTGCGCGTGGTGGTGGTGAACCAGCCCGCGCTCCCCATCGTCAACGCGCGCATCCTGCTGAAGGCCGGCTCGCTGTACGAG
Organism: Longimicrobium sp.; assembly: GCA_035630095.1. Classification (GTDB taxonomy): domain Bacteria; phylum Gemmatimonadota; class Gemmatimonadetes; order Longimicrobiales; family Longimicrobiaceae; genus Longimicrobium. Next base: position 1,488 of record DASQLJ010000501.1, on the reverse strand, counting down.
CCCGCCGCGAAGAACGGCGTGGCGCAGCTCACCGCATCGCTGATCGACGAGGGCGTGCGCGGGATGACCGGCTCGCAGATCGCCCAGCGGATGGAGCGCCTGGGCGCGCAGCTCACGACCGGCAGCGGCTACGCCAGCGCCTACGCCAACGTGTCGGCGCTGAAGCCGGTGCTGGGCGAGGCGCTGGAGGTGATGGGCCGCACCATGATCGAGCCCACCTTCCCCGCCGACGAGTTCAACCGCGTGCGCACGCAGACCCTCGCGCAGTACGTGCAGAACCTGGCCACGGTGGAGGGGCTGGCCGACGAGGCGTTCAACCGCGCGCTGTGGCAGCCCTCGGCGCCGTACTCGCGCCCGCCCTCGGGCACGCGCGAGACGCTGGGGACGCTCACCCTGGAGGACGTGCAGGCGTGGCACCGCGGCATGTACTCGCCGCGCAACGCCACGCTGCTGCTGGTGGGCGACGTGAACGCCGCCGAGGCGCGGCAGGTGGCCGAGCGCGCGCTGGGCCGCTGGACCGGGCCCGCCGTGCAGCTTCCCGCCGTGAGCAACCCGCCGCGGCCGGTGAGCGGCACCCGCGTGATCCTGGTGGACCGCCCGGGCTCGGTGCAGTCGGGGGTGTACATCGGGCAGACCACGCTGGGCTACGGCGACCCCGAGTACTTCGCGATGCTGGGGCTGTCGGAGGTGCTGGGCGGCGGCTTCAAGGCCCGCGTGAACATGAACCTGCGCGAGCGCCACGGCTGGACGTACGGCGCCTTCACCGCGTTCAGCCCGCGCTCGGGCGTGGGCCAGTTCGCGATCGCCACCTCGGTGCGCACCAACGCCACCGACAGCGCCGTGGCCGAGGCGGTGCGCGAGTACCGCCGCATCGCCACCGAGCCGGTGCCGGCGGCGGAGCTCACCTCCACGCTGGGCAACGTGGTGGGCAGCTTCCCCAACACCGTGCAGACGGTGCAGGGGCTCTCGGGGCGCTTCGAGACGATGCTCCTCTACGGGCTGCCGGTGGACTTCTGGACCAGCTACCGCGAGCGCGTGGCGGCGCTCACCCCGGCCGACCTGGCGCGGGTGGGGGGGAGCAAGGTGACCCCCAACGCGATCACCGTGGTGGTGGCGGGCGACCTGTCCAAGATCGAGCAGCCGATCCGTGCGCTGAACCTGGGCACGGTGGAGGTGTGGGACGCGCAGGGGCAGAAGGTGCGCTGAGGCGCGCGCGAAGCTTCCGCAGAGGTGATGGCCGGGGCGCTCCGGAGGGGCGCCCCGGCCTCGTTTCACGCCCGTCGGCGGACGATTGCGTCCCCCGCGGTACAGGCGAACGCTGTGGTCGGCCGTGACGGGGGGACGCGGTGCGTCGGGTCGAGGAAGCAGACAGGCCATCCGACTCGCCCCGCGCGGCGCGGGCGAACTCGCCGTCCCCTTACGGCCGGTTTCCTTGACAGGTGCGCAAGCCGTGAGATATCATAGCGTTGCATTTCTCCGACCTCGCCT